>JBBDXL010000211.1:3125-56149 GCA_040902335.1 Burkholderiales bacterium | reverse complement strand
CGCGCGGTCGGCGGAATGCATGGCGGGAGCGCGCGGATTCTAGCAGGGTTAGAATCCGCGCGATGACCGCACCCTGGAGGGCCGCGATGTTCCGCACACCCGTGTTCGCCGCCTGCGCGCTGCTGCTCGCGGCCGCGCCCGACGCGACCCTCGCGCAGCCGAAGACGGATGAGGCCAGGGAGCGGGCGCGCATCAACGCACTGCGCGCGCAGGCGCGCTCGTACCGCTGCGTGACGAAAGCAGGCCGCAAGTACTACGGCTCCACCGTCCCGCCGCAATGCACGGGCGAGCTGGTCGAGGCGCTCTCGGCCCAGGGCATGGTGCTGTTTCGCATCGAGCCGCCGCTCACGCCCGAGCAGCGCGCGGCGAAGGAAGCCGAGGCGCAGAAGGCGGCAGCAGCCGAGGAGGCGAAGCGCGAGGCGCAGAGAGCGGCCGAGGTGCAGGCGCGCCGCGACCGCGCGCTGCTGCAGACCTATTCGGACGAGGAAGACATCGAGCGCGTGCGAAAGCGCGCGCTCGCCAGCAGCCGCGAGGCGGCGGCGCAAGTGGAGGCGCGCATCGCGCAGCTCAAGCAGCGCCAGGAGCAGCTCGCCGTGCAGGCCGCCAAACACAAGGACGCGAACGAGGTGCCCGAGAAGTTCCAGCAGGACGTCAAGGCGGTGGCCTACGACCTGTCGCTGCAGCAGCAGCTGCTCGAGACGCGCAAGCACGAAGCCGCCGAGATCAACGCGCGCTACGACGAGGAAAAGCGCAAGTACCGCGAGCTGACGGGCAGGAAGTAGCTCAGCGCGCGAGCTTCGCCTTCAGGAGCGCGTTCACCTGCGCGGGGTTGGCCTTACCCTGCGTCGCCTTCATCACCTGGCCGACGAGCGCGTTGAAGGCCTTCGCCTTGCCGGCGCGGTAGTCCTCGACTTGCTTCGCATTCTTCGACAGCACATCGTCGACGAATTTCTCGAGCGTGCCGGTGTCGGAGATTTGCGTATTGGCTGCGATCAGTCCCTCAAACGTCGCCTTGCCTACTGCGACGCCGCCTCCGCTCCATAGATCTGGAAATACCCTCTCTCTTGCAATCTTGTTGGAGAATGTTCCGTCAGAAATACGGTTGATCAACCACCCGAGCGCCTCAGCAGATACAGGAGATTCTGCGATAGATTTGCCGTCCTCATGCAGGCGGCTTACCAGCTCACCATTGATCCAGTTGGCTGCTTGCTTGGGATCCGCAAGGGCCGCGACCTGCTCGAAAAACTGCGCCGTCTCCCGGCTTGAAGTGATCAGACGCGCGTCATAGGCGGACAGGCTGTGTTCCGCCTGCAGCCGCCTGGACATGGCCTCCGGCAGCTCCGGCAGCGCCTTGCGCAGACGCTCGATATCCGTCTCACGCACTACCAGCGGCAGCAGATCGGGATCCGGGAAGTAGCGGTAGTCGTGCGCGTCCTCCTTGGTGCGCATGGCGCGCGTCTCGCCCTGGTCGGGGTCGAACAGCCGCGTCTCCTGCACCACTGTGCCGCCGTCCTCCAGCAGCTCGATCTGCCGGCGCGCCTCGAATTCGATCGCCTGCTCCATGAATCGGAACGAGTTCAGGTTCTTGATCTCGCAGCGCGTGCCGAGCTTGGCCTCGCCCGCCCGCCGCACCGACACGTTCGCGTCGCAGCGGAACGACCCCTCCTGCATATTGCCGTCGCACACGCCGATCCAGCGTACCAGCGCGTGCAGCGCGCGCGCGTAGGCCACCGCTTCTTGCGCGCCGCGCAGCTCGGGCTCGGAGACGATCTCGAGCAGCGGCGTGCCGGCGCGATTGAGGTCGATGCCGGTCATGCCGTGGTAGTCCTCGTGCAGGGATTTCCCCGCGTCCTCCTCGAGATGCGCGCGCGTGAGGCGCACCGTCTTCTCGCCCTCGGCGAGCACGAACGTCACCGCGCCGCCGGACACGATCGGGATCTCGTACTGGCTGATCTGGTAGCCCTTCGGCAGGTCGGGGTAGAAGTAGTTCTTGCGCGCGAACACCGAGCGCGCATTGACGCGGCCGCCGACGGCCAGCCCGAACTTCACCGCCATCTCCACGGCGGCGGCGTTCGCGACCGGCAGCACGCCCGGCAGCGCAATGTCCACCGCGCAGGCCTGCGAGTTGGCCGGCGCGCCGAACGCGGTCGAGGCACCCGAGAACATCTTGCTCTTCGTGAGCAGATGCGCGTGCGTCTCGAGACCGACCACGATCTCCCAGTCCATCGGCGCTACCTCTGCTGCGGCCGCAGCAGCAGGCACGCGCCGCGGCGATCGACCAGCACCGGCTCGAAGTAGGCCTGCGAGCCGCATAACTCGCTGCAGTCCTCCGCGCTCACGCGCACGTACTTCCCGAGGTCGCGCAGGGTGACGGTGCAGCGGCCGGCCGCGAAGCGCAGCCCCCCCTCGAACGGCTGCTGCGCAGGGGAAGCGATGGCGCAACTGTGCCCGCCCGGGGCCACCTGCGAGCGCCACTCCAGGCGTTTCAGCCTGCCCTGATCCACCGCGTACTCGAGCGACGAGGCGTAGCGCCCCTCGGCGAGCTCGCAGCGCACTTCGGCGCTATAGCCGGCCATGTCGGAAAATTTCTCGCTGAACTCGAAGCGCTCGCGCTCCTGGCCGCCGGGCGCGTAGCGCGTGCCCTTGAGCACGCCGCCGCTCCAGGTGCCCTGCAGCGTCGCGGTGCCGGGCCGACCGTAGAGGATCGGCGAGTTGCCTTCCTTGAGAAACGTGACGCCGAGCTGCTTGCTGCGCTCGCCTTCGAGGAAGCGCTGCTGCAGCGACGGCAGGATCAGGTATTCGCCCGTGAGGCGCGCCGATCCGTCCGCGCGCGGGTTCGCGTGGAGCGTCATCAACGCGGCGCGGCCGCCGAGCTGGCCGAGGAGCTCGCGCGTTTCGCCGGCGTCCTGCACCTGCGCCGCCGCCAGCGCGGGCACAAGCAGCGCTGCGGCAAGCATTCTCACAGCGGCGCTTCCTTCGGCACGCGCAGGTGCCAGTCGGTGGCGCGCTGGTACTGGTGCGCCGCGCCGAGCAGCAGCGCCTCGGCAAAATAGTTGCCCATCAGCTGCAGGCCGACCGGCAGGCCCTGCGCGTCGAAGCCGCAGGGTACCGACAGCGCCGGCAGGCCGGCGAGCGGCGCCGGAATGGTGAAGATGTCGTTCAGGTACATCTGCACCGGATCGTCGATCTTGGCGCCCAGCGCGAACGCGGTGCCCGGCGTGGTCGGACCCATGACGAGGTCGCATTGCGCGAAGGCCGCGGCAAAATCGCGCGCGATGAGGCGGCGCACCTTCTGCGCCTTGAGATAGTACGCGTCGTAGTAGCCGTGCGAGAGCACGTAGGTGCCCACCAGGATGCGCCGCTTCACCTCGGCGCCGAAGCCCTCGGCGCGCGTGCGGCAGTACATGTCGGCGAGATCGGCGAAGTCCTTCGCGCGGTGGCCGTAGCGCACGCCGTCGAAGCGCGACAGGTTCGACGACGCTTCGGCCGGCGCGAGCACGTAGTACACGGGCACCGCCAGCGCGGTATGGGGCAGCTCGAGCGGCACGGTGCGCGCGCCCTGCTTCTCGAACCAGTCGAGGGCAATGCGTACGCATGCGCTTACGCCCGGCTCGACGCCTTCGCCGAAGTACTCGCGCGGCAGGCCGATGCGCAGACCCCGCAGCGGCAGCTCGAAGCTGCGTGCGTAATCCTCCTTCGCGCGCGGCAGGCTGGTGGAATCGCGCGCGTCGTGCCCGGCCATGACGTTGAGCAGAGCCGCGAGGTCCGCGGCGCTTCTTGCGATCGGCCCGCCCTGGTCAAGGGACGAGGCGAACGCGACCATGCCGTAGCGCGACACCAGGCCGTAGGTCGGCTTCAGGCCGCACACGCCGGTGAGCGCGGCCGGCTGGCGGATCGAGCCGCCGGTATCGGTGCCGGTGGCCACCGGCGCCATGCGCGCGGCCACCGCCACCGCCGAGCCGCCCGAGGAGCCGCCGGGCACGCGCGCGCGATCCCAGGGATTGCGCACCGGGCCGAAATGCGAGGTCTCGTTCGACGAGCCCATGGCGAACTCGTCCATGTTGGTCTTGCCGAGCTGCACCGCGCCCGCCGCGTCGAAGCGCTCGATGACGTGCGCGTCGTACGGGCTGGTGTAATTTTCCAGCATCTTCGAGCCGCAGGTGGTGCGCAGCCGCCGTGTGCAGAAGATGTCCTTGTGCGCCACCGGGATCCCGGTGAGCGGCCCCGCTTCGCCGCGCGCGCGGCGGGCATCGGCCGCGCGCGCCTGCTCGAGACTTGTCTTTTCGTCCACCGTGATGAACGCGTTCAGCGGGCCGTTCAGGGCGCGGATGCGATCGAGGTGGAGCCGCGTCAGCTCGACGCTGGACACGCGCCGGGCAGCCAGCGCCGCCTGCAGCTCGCCGAGGCTGGAATCGAGCACTTACTCGATCACTTTCGGTACCAGGTACAGCCCGTCCTCGAGCGCGGGCGCGCCCGCCTGCAACAGGGCGCGCTGGTCGCCTTCGGTGACCGCATCGGGACGCAGCGGCTGTCCCAGGGGCAACTGAGCGTCGAGCGCATGCGACATCGGCTCGATGCCTTCCGTGTCCACCGCCTTGAGCTGGTCGAGCATGGCGAGGACCCGGTTCAGCCGCTCGCCGACGGCGACCGACTCTTCCTCGCGCACGGCGATTCGCGCAAGCCGCGCGATCAGCCGGATCTGGTCTGGGGAGAGCGACATTGCGGCTGCGCAAAAAAAGGTGGCTCGAAGGCCGGTCCCGCTCTTGCCGGGGGCCTCGTTACGAGTATTATATGCCGTTTGGCGACACAGCCTTAGCGAACAAACTTAAGGCGTAACCAAGAAAGCGGCGACCACCACGGACATGTTCGGATTCCTGCGCAGCTACTTCTCCAACGATCTGGCGATCGACCTCGGCACGGCCAACACGCTCATCTACGTGCGCGGCAAGGGCATCGTGCTCGATGAACCTTCGGTGGTGGCGATCCGCCAGGGGGGCGGGCCCAACGCGAAGAAGACCATCCAGGCGGTAGGCAGGGAGGCAAAGATGATGCTCGGCAAGACGCCCGGCAACATCGTCGCCATCCGGCCGATGAGGGACGGCGTCATCGCCGACTTCACCATCACCGAGCAGATGCTCAAGCTGTTCATCAAGAAGGTGCACGACAATAAGCTCTTCTCGCCCTCCCCGCGCATCATCATCTGCGTGCCCTGCGGCTCGACGCAGGTCGAGCGCCGCGCGATCCGCGAGAGCGCGATCGGCGCCGGCGCGGGCCAGGTGTACCTGATCGAGGAGCCGATGGCGGCGGCGATCGGCGCCGACCTGCCGGTGGCGGAGGCCACCGGCTCGATGGTGGTCGACGTCGGCGGCGGCACCACCGAGGTCGGCATCATCTCGCTCGGCGGCATGGTGTACTCGGGATCGGTGCGCGTCGGCGGCGACAAGTTCGACGAGGCGATCATCAACTACATCCGCCGCAACTACGGCATGCTGATCGGCGAGACCACCGCCGAGAACATCAAGAAGCAGATCGGCTCGGCGTTCCCGGGCTCCGAAGTGAAGGAAATGGAAGTCAAGGGTCGCAACCTCGCGGAAGGCATCCCGCGCAGCTTCACCATCAGCTCGAACGAAATCCTCGAAGCGCTCACCGAGCCGCTCAACCAGATCGTCGGCGCGGTGAAGTCCGCGCTGGAGCAGACCCCGCCCGAGCTCGGCGCCGACATCGCCGACAAGGGCATGGTGCTCACCGGCGGCGGCGCGCTGCTGCGGGACCTCGACCGCCTCTTCATGGAGGAGACGGGCTTGCCCGTGATCGTCGCCGACGAGCCGCTCACCTCCGTGGTGCGCGGCTCGGGCAAAGCGCTCGAGCAGATGGAGTACTTCGGCCCGATCTTCACCAACGATTGAGCGAAGGGGACGTCCGCGCCCGCGGCCTCCCTTTCCCCGCGATGGAGCACACGCCCCCGCCCTTCTTCGTACGCGGACCCGCTCCCCTCGTCCGGCTCGCGTTCTTCGCTTCGCTCTCGCTGACGCTTCTGGTGCTCGATGCGCGCTTCGGCTACGCCGAGGCCATCCGCAGCGTCCTCGCGCTCGCCGCGTATCCCATCCAGCAGGCGGCGCGCCTGCCGGTGGCGCTCGCCGAGGGGCTCGGCGGCTACTTCGCCAGCCAGGCGCAGCTGCGCGAGGAAAACGCGTCGCTGCGCGCGCGCCTGCTCGCCTCGGCGCTCGATGCGCAACGCTTCGAGTCCGCGGCGGCCGAGGCCTCCAACCTGCGCCGCCTCATCGGCGCCGCCGAGCGCCTGGAACGCAAAGCGCTGCCCGCCGAGATCCTGTACTCGGGGCGCGACCCCTACGCGCGCAAGGTGATCGTGGACCGCGGCGCGCAGCACGGCGCGCGCCCGGGCGCGCCGGTGGTGGACGACGTCGGCGTCATCGGCCAGTTGACGCGCGCGCACGCCTTCGTGTCCGAAGTGACGCTGCTCACCGACAAGAACCAGGCGATCCCGGTGCAGGTGCTGAGAAACGGGCTGCGCGCCATCGCCTTCGGCGGCGGCGCCTCCGGGCTCCTCGAGCTGCGCTACATGGCGGCCAACGCCGATGTGGAGAGCGGCGACCTGCTCGTCACTTCGGGCATCGACGGCACCTATCCGCCGGGCCTGCCGGTCGCCGAGGTGGTACGGGTCGAGCGCGACGCGTCCTACACGTTCGCGCGCGTGCTGGCGCAGCCGGTCGCCGGCATCGAGCGCGGCCGCTACGCGCTGCTGCTTTCGGCTGGCGCGCGCCCGCCCGACTACCCCGACGCCGCCGCCGACAGGAAGGGCGCAAAAACGCGGCGCGCACGCAAGCCACCCGCCGATGGCAACTGAGCGCCCGCAGCACATCCTGATGCCGGTGCGCACCGGCGTCATCGTCGCCTCGTTCGTCGGCGCGCTGATCCTGGACTTCATGCCCTGGCCCGACGTCACGCTGGCGCCGGACTTCGTCGGCCTGACGCTCGCCTTCTGGTGCGTGCGCCAGCCGCGGCGCGTGGGCCTGGCGACCGGCTGGGCGCTCGGCCTGCTGGTGGACGCCGGCAATGGCGTGCTGCTCGGGCAGCACGCGCTCGCCTACTCGGTGCTCGCTTTCGCCGCCGTCGGGCTGTCGCGGCGCATCCTGTGGTTCGACCTGTGGGGGCAGATGCTGCACGTGCTGCTGCTGCTCGAAGGCGCGCAATGCGTGGCGCTTGGCGTACGCATGGTCGCGGGCGCCGAGTTCCCGGGCGGATCCCTGTTCATCGGCCCGGCGCTCGCGACGCTGCTGTGGCCGGTCGCCAACTGGCTGCTGCTGCTGCCGCAGCGCCGGCCCGCGCTGCTCGACGAGCACCGGCCGCTGTGAGCTTCGCCGAACTGCGCAACACCGAACGCGAACTGCACGCCTTCCAGGTGCGCCTGGGCGCGGCCGGGCTCGCGGTGCTGGTCGCCTTCGCGCTGCTCCTGGCGCGCTTCGTCTGGCTGCAGGTGCTGCAGCACGACGCCTACAGCGCCAAGGCGGAGGAGAACCGCATCGCCATCGTGCCGCTGCCTCCCAACCGCGGCCTGATCCTCGATCGCAATGGCGAGGTGCTGGCGAGCAACTACCTCGCCTACACGCTGGAGATCTTCCCGGCGCGGGTGCGCGACCTGGAGGGCACCATCGCCGAGCTCGCCGCCTTCGTCGACATCCAGCCGCGCGACCGCGCGCGCTTCAGGAAACTGCTGCAGGAGACGAAGAACGCCGAGAGCCTGCCGATCCGCACGCGGCTCACCGACGAGGAGGTGGCGCGCATCGCCGCCAACCGCTGGCGCTTCACCGGCGTCGACATCCGGGCGCGGCTGTTCCGACGCTATCCCTACGGCGAGGTCGCCTCGCACGTCATCGGCTACATCGGGCGCATCACCACCGCCGACCTCGAGAGCCTCGAGGAGAAGGAGCTCGCCGCCAACTACCGCGGCACCGACTACATCGGCAAGGCGGGCCTCGAGGCCAGCTACCAGCAGGAGCTGCATGGCATCACCGGCTTCGAGCGCCTCGAGATCGACGCCGCCGGCCGCGGCATCCGCGCGCTCTCGCGCACGCCCGCGCAGCCCGGCAACAACGTCGCGCTCACGCTCGACATCCGCCTGCAGGAAGTGGCCGAGCGCGCCTTCGGCGAGCGCCGCGGCGCGCTGGTGGCGATCGAGCCCGCCACCGGCGGCGTGCTCGCCTTCGTCTCCAGCCCCGGCTACGACCCGAATCTGTTCGTGGACGGCATCGACCCGCAGAGCTGGGAGGCGCTCATGAGCTCGCCCGACCGGCCGCTCAACAACCGCGCCATCGCCGGGCTCTACCCGCCGGGCTCGACCTTCAAGCCGTTCATGGCGCTCGCCGCGCTCGAGCTCGGCAAGCGTACGCCGCGCACCACCATCTCCGATCCGGGCTATTTCGTGTTCGGCGACCGGCGCTTCCGCGATTCCAAGCCCGGCGGCCACGGCACCGTGGACATGTACAAGTCGATCGTCAAGTCCTCCGACGTGTACTACTACATGCTCGCCAACGACATGGGCATCGACGCCATCGCCGGCTTCATGAAGCGCTTCGGCTTCGGCACGCGCACCGGCATCGACCTCGACGGCGAGGCAGCGGGCGTGCTGCCTTCGCCCGAGTGGAAGCACGCGCGCTTTTCCCGCCCCGAGCAGCAGAAGTGGTACGCCGGCGAGACCATCTCCATCGGCATCGGCCAGGGCTACAACGCCTACACCCCGCTGCAGATGGCGCAGGCGCTCGCGACGCTCGCCAACAACGGCGCCATGTACCGGCCGCGGTTGGTGTCGCACGTCGACAATCCCAGAACCGGCGAGCGCCGCTATCTCGAGCCGCAGCTGGTGCGCCAGGTGCAGTTGAAGCCCGAGCACGTGACTTTCGTGAAGGAGGCCATGGCGGGCGTGAACATCGAGGGCACCGCGGCGCGCTCCTTCACCGGCGCGCAGTACACGAGCGGCGGCAAGACCGGCACCGCGCAGGTGATCGCCATGAAGCAGGGCGAGAAGTACGAGGAGGAGAAGGTCGCCGAGCGCCTGCGCGACCATTCGCTGTACATCGCTTTTGCGCCGCTCGAGGGGCCGAAGATCGCGCTCGCCGTGCTGGTGGAGAACGGCGGCTTCGGCGCGCGCGCCGCCGCGCCGATCGCGCGCACCGTGCTCGACTATTATCTCCTCGGCAAGCTGCCGCGCGCGCCGCGGCGCGCCGTGCCCGAGGCCGACGTGCAGAGCGACGCCGAGAGCGACTGATGGAGATCGCCGGCTACCCGCTGCGGCGCCTGCGCGCGCGCGTGCTCGAGGGCATCGACCCGCCGCTGTTCGGGCTGGCGTTGGCGCTCAGCCTGGTCGGGCTCGGCGTGCTGTACTCCGCGAGCTACGAGAACGCCTCGCGCGTGGCGAGCCAGCTTGCCAACCTCGCGGTGGCGCTCGCCGCCATGTGGGCGGTGGCGCAGGTGCCGCCGCAGACGCTCGCGCGCCTCGCGCTGCCGGCGTACTGCGCCGGCATCGCGCTGCTCGCCGCCGTGGCGCTGGGCGGCGAGGTGGTGAACGGCGCCCGCCGCTGGCTGAATCTCGGCGTGATGCGCTTCCAGCCCTCGGAGATGATGAAGATCGCCATGCCGATGATGCTGGCGTGGTACTTCCACCGCAACGAGGGTGCCATCCGGCTGCGCGATTTCGCCGTCGCGGGCGTGCTGCTCGCGCTGCCGGTGGCGCTGATCGCGCGCCAGCCCGACCTCGGCACGGCACTGCTCGTCGCCGCCGCGGGCTTCTACGTGATCTTCCTCGCCGGCGTCAGCTGGAAGCTGCTCGCGGGCCTGGCCGTCCTCGCGCTCGCCAGCCTGTTCCCGCTGTGGGGCCTGCTGCACGACTACCAGCGCCGGCGCATCCTCACGCTGCTCGACCCGTCGCAGGACCCGCTTGGCGCGGGCTACCACACGATCCAGTCCACCATCGCGGTGGGCTCGGGGGGCATCGCCGGCAAGGGCTGGCTGAACGGCTCGCAGACGCACCTCGAGTTTATCCCGGAGCGCCACACGGATTTCATCTTCGCCGTGTTCTCCGAGGAGTTCGGGCTGGTGGGCAATGTGCTGCTGCTCGCGCTGTACGCGCTGCTCATCGCGCGCGGCCTCGCCATCGCCGCGCAGGCGGCGACCCTGTTCGGGCGGCTGCTCGCGGGCAGCGTGACGCTCATCTTCTTCACCTACGCGTTCGTCAACATGGGCATGGTGGCGGGCATTCTGCCGGTCGTCGGCGTGCCGCTGCCCTTCATTTCGTACGGCGGCACCGCGCTGGCGACGCTCTATGTCGGCATCGGCGTGCTGATGAGCGTCCAGCGCCACCGCATGCTTATCCAGACCTGAGTATTGCGCAGCAGCACCATTTTGAAACCTGGATCCGCATCATGAAACGATGTGGTCCTAAGTCCCTGTAAATCATTGTTTTCTGTGTACTAAGTACTCGAGTAGCAAATTGTTGCTGCGCGCCATTTTTCTGGGCTATGGTCGATGGCACGCGCCCTTCAACCTATCGCAAGGAATTCCATGCAGAAACGTGACCAGGAAATCGCCGCGCTGAACAGGGACTGGACCGAGAACCCGCGCTGGCAGGGCGTGAAGCGCGGCTACACGGCCGACGACGTGGTGCGGCTGCGCGGCAGCGTGACGATCGAGCACACGCTCGCGAAACTGGGAGCGGAAAAGCTCTGGAAGCTGTGCCAGGAGCGTCCCTTCGTGAATTCGCTCGGCGCGCTGACCGGCAACCAGGCGATGCAGCAGGTGAAGGCGGGCGTGCCCGCAATCTATCTCTCGGGCTGGCAGGTGGCCGCGGACGCGAACGACTCGCTTTCCATGTACCCGGACCAGTCGCTCTATGCGACGACCTCGGTGCCCTCGGTGGTGAAGCGCATCAACAACGCGCTCATGCGCCAGGACCAGATCCAGACCCTGGAGGGCAGGGGCGACATCGATTGGTTCGCGCCCATCGTCGCCGATGCCGAATCCGGCTTCGGCGGCGTGCTGAACGCCTTCGAGCTGATGAAGGCGATGATCGACGCCGGCGCTGCGGGGGTGCACTTCGAGGACCAGCTCGCCTCGGTGAAGAAATGCGGCCACATGGGCGGCAAGGTGCTGGTGCCCACCCAGGAGGCCGTGCAGAAGCTCGTCGCCGCGCGCCTCGCCGCCGACGTGATGGGCGTGCCCACGGTGCTGCTTGCGCGCACCGACGCGGAAGCCGCCGACATCGTGACCACCGACGTGGACGAGAACGACAGGCCGTTCCTCACCGGCGAGCGCACCTCGGAAGGCTTCTACCGCACGAAGAAAGGCTTCGAGCAGGCGCTTGCGCGCGGGCTCGCCTACGCGGAGTACGCCGACATGGTGTGGTGCGAGACCGGCACCCCGGACCTGGCGTTCGCGAGGAAGTTCGCCGAGGGCATCCGCCGGAAGTACCCGGACAAGATGCTCGCCTACAACTGCTCGCCCTCGTTCAACTGGAAACGCAATCTCGACGACGCGACGATCGCGAAGTTCCAGCGTGAGCTCGGCGCCATGGGCTACAAGTTCCAGTTCATCACGCTCGCCGGCTTCCACGCGCTCAACTACTCGATGTTCGAGCTCGCCCACGGCTACGCGCGCGACAACATGAGCGCCTTCGTCGAGCTGCAGCAGAAGGAATTCGCCGCCGCGGAGCAGGGCTTCACCGCGGTCAAGCACCAGCGCGAGGTCGGCACCGGCTACTTCGACCAGATCACCCAGGTGGTCACCGCCGGCAAGGCCTCCACCACCGCGCTGCACGGCTCGACCGAGGACGAGCAGTTTTTCGACGAGAAGGTGAAGGCGAAGAAAGTCGCCTGATGTGACCTCGCCGGCGAAGGTCCTGCCCATCCACGCGGCGCGCGGTGAGCGCGCCGCCGAGGTGGCGCGCGCGATCCTCGCCGGCTTCGACCGGCACTACGGCCTTTTCCGCGAGGCCTCGGCGCGCGCGAAGCATCTGTTCGAGCGCGCCGACCGGGCGGCGATGCGCGAGCTGGCACGCGAGCGCATCCTCATGTACGACCGGCGCGTGCAGGAGGCGGTGGACGCCGTGCGCGCGCGCTTTCCCGAGGCCGAGACCGACGAGTCGCTGTGGCGGGCGATCAAGCTCGCCTACATCCCGCTGCTGCACGAGCACCGGCAGCCCGAGTGCGCCGAGACCTTCTACAACTCGGTCGCCTGCCAGGTGCTGCACCGGCGCTACTACCGCAACGAGTTCATCTTCTGGCGCCCCGCGGTGGCCACCGAGCATCTCGAGGGCGACGAGCCCGCGTACCGCAGCTACTACCCGCTGAGAAAGGGGCTGCGCAGGACGCTCGCCGCCATCGTGCGCAGCTTCGGCCTCGGCAATCCCTGGGAGGACCTGCAGCGCGACTTGAGGAGCGTGCTGCGCGCGCTGCGCGCGCGCTTTCCGCGTCCCTCGCGCGCGCGCCCGAGCCTGCAGATCCAGGTGCTGGCGTCGCTGTTTTTCCGCAACAAGGCCGCCTACGCCGTGGGCAAGATCGTGAACGGCGGCGAGGAAGTGCCCTTCGCGGTGCCCATCCTGCAGAACGCGCGCGGCGAGCTCTACCTCGACGCCCTGTTGCTCGACGCCGACCAGCTCATCATCCTGTTCTCGTTCGCGCGCGCCTACTTCTTCGTCGACATGGAGGTGCCCGCGGCCTACGTCTCGTTCCTGCGCCAGCTGATGCCGCGCAAGCCGCGCGCCGAGCTGTACATGAGCGTGGGGCTCGCCAAGCAGGGCAAAACCCTGTTCTACCGCGACCTGTTCTACCACCTGAAGCACTCCTCGGACAATTTCGTCGTCGCGCCGGGAATCAAGGGCATGGTGATGCTCGTGTTCACGCTGCCCTCCTTTCCGTACGTGTTCAAGATCATCCGCGACCGCTTCGCGCCGCCCAAGGAAATGGACCGGCAGACGGTGAAGGACAAGTACCAGCTGGTGAAAATGCACGACCGCGTCGGGCGCATGGCCGACACCCTGGAGTACTCGCTGGTGGCGCTGCCGCTGGAGCGCTTCGACCCGGCGCTTCTCGAGGAGCTCAAGGCCGAGGCCGCGTCCAACATCGAGATCGAGGGCGACCAGGTGGTCATCCGCCACGTGTACATCGAGCGCCGCATGCAGCCCCTGAATCTCTACCTGGCGGAGGTCGGCGCGGACGGCGACGCGGCGCGCATGCGCCAGGCGCTGCACGAGTACGGCTACGCCATCAAGGAGCTGGCCGGCGCCGGTATCTTCCCCGGCGACATGCTGCTGAAGAACTTCGGCGTCACGCGCCACAACCGCGTGGTGTTCTACGACTACGACGAGATCGCCCACATGATCGACTGCAACTTCCGGCGCATCCCGCCGCCGCGCTCGATCGAGGACGAAATGTCGGCCGAGCCCTACTACTCGGTGGGACCGCACGACGTGTTCCCGGAGCAGTTCGCGCACTTCCTGGTAAGCGACCCGCGGGCGCGCGAGATCTTCCTGCAGCGCCACGCCGATCTCATGGACCCGCAGTTCTGGGCCGGCAAGCAGGCGCGCCTGCGCGCCGGCGACGAGGAGGACGTCTACCCCTATCCCGAGGAAATCCGCTTCCCCAGGACTACGCAATCTCGATAACGACGCGCTTCTGGCGCGACTTCAGTCCCGACTCGATGCGCACGCTGCGCTTCGGGACCTGGAAATGCTCTGCCAGAAACTCCACCAGCGCCAGGTTGGCCTTGCCGTTGACCGCCCTCGCCGCCAGCCTGACCTTGATGCGCTCGCCGTGCCGCCCGGCGAACTCCGTGCGCGACGCGCCCGGCTGCACGTGCAGCTCGAGCACCCTGCGGCCGCTCACAGCGCGCTCCACACCGCCGTGCGCAGGTGCGCCAGGGCGATGAGCGCAATCTGCAGGATCACCAGCAGAACTAGCGGCGACAGGTCGACGCTGCCCAGCAGCGGCACCACGCGCCGGATCGGCCGCAGGAACAGCCGCGTCATGGCATCGAACAGGTACTGCACCGGCGAATGGGGATTCACCCAGGAGAGCACCGCCTGCACGATCGCCGCGAAGATGAGGATGTACAGGCTGTAGCGCACGAGGTCGAAGGCGGAGGCGACGAAGACCAGCATCGAGCTTGCGCCGCCCGCCATCGCGATCAGCAAGGTGAGCGCCAGGGCCTGCAGCAGCCAGGCGGCGATCAGCGTGGCGAGGTCGAGCCCCGCGAGCGGCGGCACCACGCGGCGCGCCGGCAGCACGATCCAGTTGCTGACCGCGATCATGAACTCGCCGATCGGGTTGCGGAACGGCACGCGCAGCCACTGGAAGTGAAAGCGCGCGAGCAGGATGAAGACGAAGAAGCTGGCGACGACGTCGACGAGGAACTGGCCGATCTGGATCAGCATCAGTCCCTGCCCAGGAGCTCGCCGAGCTCCGCGCCGCGGAGGCTCGCGGCTTCGATCGCGCGCCGGAAATGCTCCGCCAGGCGCGTCTCCTCGAACACGGCGAGCGCCGCCGCGGTGGTGCCGCCCTTGGAGGTGACGCGCTCGCGCAGGACGCCGGGCGGCTCCTTGCTGCGCGCTGCCAGCTGCGCCGCGCCGAGCACCGTTTGCAGCGCGAGCTTGCGCGACACCTCGGCGGCGAGGCCCAGGCTCTCGCCGGCCAGCGCCAGCTGCTCGATGAACCAGAACACGTACGCCGGCCCGCTTCCCGACACGGCGGTCACCGGATCGAGCAGCGCCTCGTCCCGGACCCAGAGGGTGGCGCCGACCGCCCCGAGGATACGCTCGGCGCGGCGCTTCTCGGCCGCGCTCACGCCCGGCGGCGCGTAGAGCCCGGTGATGCCCGCGCCGATCAGCGCCGGCGTATTGGGCATGCAGCGGATGAGCTTCGCGTGTCCGCCCAGCCAGCGCGCGAGATCCTGCAGCCGGATGCCCGCGGCGATGCTGATGACCAGCTTGCCGCCGAGCGCGCCCGCGAGCGGCGCCACGGCGGCGCGCACGTCCTGCGGCTTCACCGCCAGCACCAGCGTATCCGCGGCAGCGGTACGCGCGTCGGGGGCGGCGCTCGCGCGCAGCTTGAACCGCGCCGCCAGCCGGCGCCGCGCCGCCGCCACCGGCTCGACCACCGACAGCGTCATCTGCTTCCGGCCCTGCGCACGCAGCCCGCCGATCAGCGCGCTCGCCATGTTGCCGCCGCCGATGAAGGCGAGCTTCACGCGGCGTCCTTCACCCTGTGGCGCTCGCCGAAAATCGCCGTGCCGATCCTGACCAGCGTTGAGCCCGCGGCAATTGCTGCCTCCATGTCGTCGCTCATGCCGAGCGACAGCGTGTCCAGGCCGAACTCGTCCCGCAGTCTTTGGAACAGGTCGCCGATCTCGCGAAACCTCGCTTGCGGGGCGCCCGGCTCCGGGATCGCCATCAGCCCCCGCAGTCGAAGGTTCTTCAACGCCCTGATGGCTGCCGCAAGCGCCGCCGCGTCCGCCGGCGCGACGCCGCTCTTGGACGCCTCGCCCGAGGCGTTCACCTGGACGAGGACGTTGAGCGGCGCCATGCCCGCCGGGCGCTGCTCGGCGAGGCGCCGCGCGACTTTTTCACGGTCCACGGTGTGCACCCAGTCGAAGCGCGCCGCCACGGCGCGCGTCTTGTTGCTCTGGAGCGGACCCACCAGGTGCCACTCGAGCGGCAGATCGGCGAGGCGCGCCATCTTGTCGAGCGCTTCCTGGACGTAGTTCTCGCCGAAGGCGCGCTGGCCGGCGGCGTACGCCTGCCGGATGAGCGCCGGCGCGTGGGTCTTGGACACCGCGAGCAGCGCCACCGCGCCCGGCGCGCGTCCCGCGGCGCGCTCGGCGAGCGCAATGCGTGACTTCACAGCTTGCAAGTTCTCCGCGATTGACCCCATACTTTGCCCACTCGTCACGCGGGGGATTGTAATGGATCTCACTGAATTGCTTGCGTTTGTCGTCAAGAACAAGGCCTCCGATCTGCACCTGTCCTCGGGCCTGCCGCCGATGGTACGCGTGCACGGCGACGTCAAGCGCATCAACGTCCCGGCGCTGGAGCACAAGGACGTGCACGGCATGATTTACGACATCATGAACGACGGGCAGAGGAAGTTCTACGAGGAGAACCTGGAGTGCGACTTCTCCTTCGCCGTGCCGAACCTGGCGCGCTTTCGCGTCAACGCCTTCGTGCAGCAGCGCGGCGCGGCCGCCGTGCTGCGCACGATCCCGACCAAGGTGCTGTCGCTCGATGAACTGAAGTGCCCGAAGATCTTCAGCGAGATCTCCGAGTACCCGCGCGGCATCGTGCTGGTGACCGGGCCCACGGGCTCGGGCAAGTCCACCACCCTCGCGGCGATGGTCAACCACATCAACGAGAACGAGGAAGGCCACATCCTCACCATCGAGGACCCGATCGAGTTCGTGCACGAATCGAAGAAGTGCCTGATCAACCAGCGCGAGGTCGGCCCGCACACGCTGTCGTTCGCCAACGCACTGCGCAGCGCGCTGCGCGAGGACCCGGACTCGATCCTGGTGGGCGAGATGCGCGACCTGGAGACCATCCGCCTCGCGCTGACCGGAGCGGAAACGGGACACCTGGTGTTCGGCACGCTGCACACGAGCAGCGCGGCGAAAACCGTGGACCGCATCGTCGACGTGTTCCCGGCGGCGGAGAAGGAGATGGTGCGCGCGATGCTCTCCGAATCCCTGCGCGCCGTGATCTCGCAGACGCTGCTCAAGACCAAGGACGGCGCGGGGCGCGTCGCGGCGCACGAGATCATGATCGGCACGCCCGCGATCAGGAATCTGATCCGCGAGAACAAGATCGCGCAGATGTATTCCGCCATCCAGACCGGGGCGCAGATCGGCATGCAGACCCTGGACCAGAACCTGCAGGACCTCGTGCGGCGCAACGCGGTGTCGATGGGCGAGGCGCGCGGCAAGGCCATGAACAAGGACAACTTTGCCGGCTGAGCCCGGGAGCACAGCCTAGGAGAACGCGATGGAACGCGAACAAGCCACCAAGTTCATGTACGACCTGCTGCGCGCCCTGGTCGCGAAGCGGGGCTCGGACCTGTTCATCACCACCGGCTACCCGCCGGCGATGAAGATCGACGGCAAGATGACGCCGGTGTCGCAGCAGGGCCTGTCGCCGCAGCACACCTCGATGCTCACGCGCTCGATCATGAACGACAAGCAGGCCGCCGAGTTCGAGGCGAAGAAGGAGTGCAACTTCGCCATCAACCCGGCGGGCATCGGGCGCTTCCGCGTCAACTGCTTCGTGCAGCAGGGCAACGTCGGCATGGTGCTGCGCGTCATCACCACCACGATCCCGAACTTCGAGGACCTGAAGCTCCCCCCGGTGCTGAGGGACGTGGCGATGACCAAGCGCGGCCTGGTGATCTTCGTCGGCGGCACCGGCTCCGGAAAGTCGACCTCGCTCGCGGCGATGATCGGCTTTCGCAACGAGAACTCGCACGGCCACATCATCACCATCGAGGACCCGGTGGAGTACGTGCACCCGCACAAGAACTGCATCATCACGCAGCGCGAGGTCGGCGTGGACACCGATTCCTGGGAGGCGGCGCTGAAGAACACGCTGCGCCAGGCGCCCGACGTGATCCTGATCGGCGAAATACGCGACCGCGAGGTGATGGAGCACGCCATCGCCTTTTCCGAGACCGGCCACCTGTGCCTCGGCACGCTGCACGCCAACAACTCCAACCAGGCGATGGACCGGATCATCAACTTCTTCCCCGAGGAGCGGCGCCAGCAGCTGCTCATGGACCTGTCGCTGAACCTGAAGGCGGTGATCTCCCAGCGCCTTATTCCGGTGAAAGAGGGGCGCGGACGGACTGCGGCGGTGGAAGTGCTGCTCAATTCGCCCCTGATCAGCGACCTGATCTTCAAGGGCGAGGTGCACGAAATCAAGGAAATCATGAAGAAGTCGCGCGAGCTCGGCATGCAGACCTTCGACCAGGCGCTGTTCGATCTCTACGAGCAGGGCCGCATCGGCTACGAGGACGCGCTGCGGTTCGCCGACTCGACCAACGAGGTGCGCCTCGCCATCAAGCTGCACGGCAAGGAAGCCAAGGACAAGGACCTGTCCAAGGGCATCGAGCACCTGGACATCGTTTAGCGCCAATCCCGCGATGCGGGGCGCGAAGTTCTGCCCGCATTGCGGATTCCTGCTGCGCTACGAAGACCCGCCCAATGCTTCCTTCAGCGCGGTGCGCTACGTCCTGGTCGAACTGCTGCTCTGGGTCGCGCTCGCGCTGTTCTTCGCCTTTCTCTGGGCCTCGGCGGAGACGAGCGAACTGTACGCGGTCCTCGCCTTCATCGCGGTCGCCGCGTGGATCTACCTGCGCCCGCCGCAGCGCGCGAGCGCCGCGGCGCTGCTCGAGCGCAGGCGCTACCATTGCGCGCAATGCAAGCGCGACTTTTCGGCGCGCGAGCTGAAGGCGCCCGGCGGCTGAGCCGCTGATGGACTACCGCTGTCCGCTGTGCGGCGCGGACCTTGCGCAGAGCAAGCCGGCGCGTTCCCTCATCGCGCGCATGAACGTGGACTGCCCGCGCTGCTTCGGGCGCCTGCAGATGAACCTGCATCGGGCGGAGACGATCCTCGTGCTGGCGAGCGTCGCCGGCTGTGTCGGGCTTGCCGCGCTCGCCTACGCGCGCCACAGCCAGGGGCTGCTGCTCGCGGCGCTCGGCCTCGGCATGGCGGGCGCGGCCGCGGTCTATGGCATCGAGCGCACCTGGCTGCGGGACTGGCCGCGCTTCCGGGCGCGCGAATCGACTCCCGGGGTGGAATAATGGGCGCCATGAGGATGCTCGGCATCGCCCTGATCGTCGCCGGTACCCTGTGTTTGGTCTACGGCGGCTTCAGCTACACCAAGGAGCGCCACGACGTGAAGCTCGGTCCGATTCAGTTCTCCGTCAAGGAGCAGGAGACCGTCAATGTGCCGGTGTGGGCCGGCGCCGGCGCAATCGGCCTGGGCGCGCTGCTGCTCCTCGCCGGCGGGCGCAAAAAGTAGGGGCGGCGCGTGGTCTCCTTCGGCTGATGCGCGCCCTCAAGTGGGTGCTTGCCGCCCTCGGCGTGCTGGGAGCGCTCGTCGTGGGCGTGGGCGTGTACTTCTACACCACCGCGCCCGAGCGCGCGGTACGCGCCGCGCTCGCATACGAGCGGCGGCTCGCCGGGCTCGAGCGCAAGGAGATCACGCTCGCCAGCGGCCTGCGCTACGTCTACCTCGAAGGCGGCCGCGGCGCGCCGCTCGTGCTGCTGCACGGCTTCGGCGCCGACAAGGACAACTTCGCGCGCGTCGCGAAGTACCTCACGCCGCGCTACCGCGTCATCGTTCCCGACCATATCGGCTTCGGCGAATCGTCCAAGCCGCCGCAGGCCGACTACGCGCCGCGCGCGCAGGCAGAGCGCCTGCGCGCCCTGATGCGGCAGCTCGGCGTGACCAAGCTGCACCTCGGCGGCAATTCCATGGGCGGGCACATCGCGCTCACTTACGCCGCCCTCTACCCGAAGGAGGTGGAGAGCCTGTGGCTGCTGAACGCGGCGGGCGTGTGGAGCGCGCCGCCGAGCGAGCTGCGCAGGACAATGGCGCAAACAGGCGAGAACGCGATGCTGGTGCAGGACGAGGATGATTTTGCGCATCTCGTCTCGCTGCTCACGGCGCAGCCGCTCATGGTCCCGCGACCGTTTCTCGACGTGGTCGCGCAGGAACGAATCAAGAACTACGCGTTGGAACAGCGCATCTTCACGCAGCTCGCGGCCGACTCGGTGGAGGAGCGCATCCGCGGCCTGGCCATCCCGGCGCTCATCGCCTGGGGCCAGCAGGACCGGGTGCTGCACCCCGGGAGCGCCGGCATCCTGCAGATGCTGCTCATCAAGTCCGAGGTGGTCATGCTGCCGGGCGTCGGGCACCTGCCGATGATCGAAGCGCCGGAAAAATGCGCCCTGGATTACCTGCGCTTCCGCGCAACGCTGTAGAGTATCCGCCGACATGCACGACGAGAAGATCAAGGTCCGCGTCACCGCCACCGGGCAGACCCTGGAGGTGGTCGTGTTCAGCAAGCGCGCCGAGGTGATCACGGTGGTTCTGGGCGAAGGCGTGCACAGCGTGCGCTGCTCGCTCACGCCGACGCGCAACGGCTTCGCCTACGCCGGCAACGCCCTGGGGCGCGAGATCGTCTACGAGCGCAGCCAGGCACAGGTGCGTGCCGACATCGAGCGGCTCAACCCCGCGGTGCGCGGTCCCCGCGCCCGCTGACCCTGATGGAGGAATGACATGACCCTCTGCCCCATCGCTCTCGCCGTAGGATGCAAGAAGTGCCCGGCGTTTTCCGTCTGCCCGTTGAAGAGCGTGATCGGCGATTACAAGAAGCCGGAGGGCACGCAGGGCGCGCAGAAGACTGAAAAGCCGAAGAGCTAGCTGCGCGTTTCGGGCGACGCGCGGCCTCGCCGAAGCGTCTCGAATACAGATTCCACAAGGATGGCGTCCGCGTTGCTTCGCGGCGCTACGCGGCGTAGGGCCTTCGACGATTCCGTTGCATGAGATTGAGGAGGAGTTGCCAATGAATCTGACTGATCGCGTAGCGTTGGTTACGGGTGCTGCGGGTGGCCTTGGTGCTGTAATCTCCCGAGCGCTCGCCTCCGAAGGAGCGCACGTCGCGGTGACTTATCGTGGCCATAAGGACGAGGGCGCTGAAGTGTGCCGCGAGATCGAGACGAAAGGTAGAAAAGCTCTCCTCCTTTATCTCGACCAGAATGACCCCGCGTCCTGCGAAGCCGCGGTGAACGCCACCGTTACTTCCCTGGGCCGCCTCGATATTCTCGTAAATAACGCCGGCGTAAGCCGGCGTATACCGTTTCAGGATCTGGACGCACTTACTCCCGAAATCTGGGATCTGCTCATGGACACGAATCTCCGTGGCCCATTCCTGATGACCCGCGCTGCGGCGTCCCACTTGAAGCGGCAGGACAATGGTCGAGTAGTCAATGTCTCGGGATTCCCCGGATTGACCCCGGAGGGAAGCAGCATCGGTCAGGCAGTATCAAAAGCGGGTCTGATTCACCTCACCAAGTGCCTTGCCGTAGCGCTTGCACCGAAAGTTGCCGTGAACTGTGTCGCGCCTGGTCTCATGGAGGGGACCCGCATGTCTTCGACACGCGCACCCGAAGCGATCGCCGCGTTCAGAGAGCGGGCCCTCCTAAAACGCAGCACTAGTCTTGAAGATGTGGCCCGCCAAGTACTGCTGTATTGCCAAGCTGACTCGATCACCGGGCAAACACAGGCCATCGACGGCGGGATCGTCTTTCACTGATGCCGGTTCTCGCTGCTCAACTGACGCTTGCAGGAGACGCGCCGCACACGGCGCGCTCCTGAAGCGCGGCGTTGGACCGCGCAGACTGAAGGCTCACTCTAGAGTCGTTCATGGCAGAAAGCGACGTGATTCTGTACGGGCCCGGGTACAGCACCTATACCCGGACGTCGCGTCTCACGTTGGAGGAGAAGGGTGTCAGATACAGGCTCGTCGAGGTCGATTTCTTACGAGGGGCGAACAAAACTCCCGAGCACCTTTCACGCCACCCATTCGGCAAAGTTCCTGTTCTCGACCACGGGGATTTGAGGCTATACGAGACCGCGGCGATCATCGATTACATCGATAGTGCGTTCCCCGGTACGGCGCTCCAGCCGAAGGACGCTCGCGCACACGCCCGAATGCTGCAGGTGATCGGTATCGTGGTCTCGTACCTCTATGCCCCGATGGTCGGCCAGATTCTCGTCGAAAGGATGATCAAACCCCTGCTTGGGCAGCCCACGGATCAATCCGCTGTGGACGCAGGGATCCGCCGAGTCCGCAAGAGCCTGGGGGTTCTCGAGCAGCTCGTCGAAGGCCCCGGCTTCCTGATCGAAGGGTCGGTCTCTCTGGCGGATCTGTACCTCGTGCCCATGTGGGCGTACTTTCTCCAGACACCAGAGGGACAAACGGTAGCACCCACCCTGCCCCGCCTCGCCAGCTGGTGGACTGCCATGAGTCTGAGGCCGAGCGTTGTCAACACCGAGGTGCCGCTTCGGTAATCGAGCCGCCAGTGCCACCTACCTAGAAAGGACCCTCATGCGCACCGCCCTCTTTCTTGTCGCAGGGCTCCTGTTGCTGGCCGCATCTGCCCTGCTAGGGAGGCTCTTCTCCGCGAATTATCCCGGTGCGACGCTCGCGGCGACTGTCGCTTACGTCGCGCTCTGGTTCGTCATCGCCGGCGCGAACATGTGGATCGGCGTGGCGAAAGCCGGATACTCCGTCACCGAGGAACTGCCCATATTCCTGCTCATCTTCGGCCTGCCCGCGGCGGCAGCCATAGTTCTCAAATGGAAATTCATTTGAGCGATGCTACGTCCGGTGGCTCCCCGCCACGATCCTGAACTCGTACAGCCGGCACTCGAGCGCGCCGTTGTAGAGCACCGTGCGCCGTGTGGTCTGCAGCCGGATCAGCTTCTCCATCCTTCGGTCGGCGGTGAAGAAGAAGCAATTCCAGCCGGCGAAGCTCTTTTTCAGGGCGTCGCCCAGCTTCGGATAGAAGCGCGAAAGCTCCTCGGCCTCGCCAATGCGCTCGCCATAGGGCGGGTTGGCGATCATCACGCCAGATGCTGCCGGCGCCGTCCGCGAGAGCACGTCGCTCGCCTCCAGCGTCACCCAGCGCTCCACGCCTGCCGCGGCGAGGTTGCGGCGGGCCGCAGTCAGGCTCTTCGCATCGGCGTCGCTGCCATAGAGCGAGAGCTTCGGCGCGTGTTTCGCGGGTTGCGCCGCCTCCTCGCGAAGCGACTTCCACAGCGTGCCGTTGAACGTGTCCAGCTTCTCGAAGCCGAACGCGCGCTTCATCCCCGGCGCCCGCCCGCGCGCCATGGCCGCCGCTTCCACCAGCAGCGTCGCCCCGCCGCACATGGGATCCAGGAGCGGCTGATCGAACTGCCACCCGGTGAGCATCACGATGCCGGCGGCGAGGTTCTCGCGCAGCGGCGCCTCCACCGTCTGCATGCGCCAGCCGCGCTTGAACAATCCCTCGCCCGAGGTGTCGAGGTACAGGACGCCGCGCCTTTCCTCCAGGAACACGTGTACGCGCACGTCGGGCGCGGCGCGATCCACGTCCGGCCTGCGTCCCACGTCGTCGCGAAAGCGGTCGCACACCGCGTCCTTCACGCGCAGCGTCACGAATTCGAGGCTCTTCACCGGGCTCTTCTGCGCCGTGACGTACACGCGCAGCGTCCGGTTCACGTCGAACAGATCGAACCAGTTCAGCGCGCGCGCCGCGGCGTAGATGTCGTCTTCCGACGCGTATTCGAACCCCCCTACCCGCCACAGCACGCGCGAGGCGAGGCGCGACCAGAGGTTCGCGCGGTAGCAGGTCTCCCAGCTCCCGGAAAAGGCGACGCCGCCGGCAGCCGCGCGCGGCTGCGCCGCGCCGAGCGCGCTCAACTCCTTGGCGAGGAGCTCCTCGAGCCCCCTGGGGCAGGGAGCAAAGAAGGACTCAGGCGGGCTTGAAGACGGCAAGCAGGACCGCGGCGATGAGCACCAGTACGGGAAACTCGTTGAACCAGCGGAGCCAGGCGTGCGAGCGGCGGTTGTGCCCGGCGCGGAAGTCGCGCATCAGCTTGCCGCACCACAGGTGGTAGGCGACCAGCACCGCGGCGAGCGCGAGCTTGGCGTACAGCCACGTGCCCGCGTAGCCCCAGCCGAGCCACAGCCACAGGCCGAAAAACAGCGTGAGCACGCCGCCCGGGGTCATGATGCCCCAGTAGAGCTTGCGCTCCATCAGCTTGAAGCGCTCCTTGGACAGGGTGTCGTGCGACAGCGCGTGGTAGACGAAAAGCCGCGGCAGGTAGAACAGGCCCGCGAACCAGGTCACCATGAACACGATGTGCAGCGCTTTCACCCAGAGCATGCGCGCCTCATTGCCAGTTGCCCGTCACCGCGATTCTGAGCTCGGGCAGCTTGCGGTGAAAGAAATGGTCCGCCCCCGGCACCACGATCACCGGCAGCGCCTGCGGCTTGGCCCACGCGCGCACCGCGGCGATCGGCACCGTCTCGTCGTTCTCGCCGTGGATCAGCAGCGTGCCCGCGGGCACCGCCGGCGCCTCGAAATGGTTCACCGCGATGCCGACCAGCACCATGCGCCCGGGCGCAATGCGCGCCGCGAGCCGCGCCTGCATCGCCGCGCCGAAGGAGAACCCCGCGAGCACCGGCCGCCCGGCGCCGGCGTGCGCCAGCACCGCGGCGAGATCATCGACCTCGCCGCGCCCCTCGTCGTAGGCACCTTCGCTCTTGCCGACGCCGCGGAAATTCGGCCGCCACGCGGCGTAGCCGAGCGCGACGAACGCGCGCGCCAGTGTCTGCACCACCTTGTTGTCGAGCGTGCCGCCGAAGAGTGGATGCGGATGCGCAACGAGCGCCACGCCCCGCGCCGCGCCTTGCGGCTCGTCCACGGCGCATTCGATGCCGCCGGCGGGCCCGCGGACCGTTTCGCGGCGCGTCGCCGCGCGCATCAGATCCTCAGGCGCTCGACGATGCGGCCGTGCCGCAGGTGCTCCTCGATGATCTCGTCGATATCGCCGCGGTCCACGTAGGTGTACCAGACGCCATCCGGGTACACCACGGCGCAGGGCCCCTCCGCGCAGCGGTCGAGGCAGCCGGCCTGGTTGATGCGCAGCTTGCCCGCGCCCGCCATGCCGAGCTCCTGCACGCGGCTCTTGGCGTAGTCGCGCATCGCCGAGGCCCCTTTGGCGTTGCAGCAGCCGCGTGCGTCGGCGGGATCGCGCTGGTTGCAGCAGAAAAAGACGTGTCGCTCGTAGTACGACATGGGGCGCGAATTCTACAGCAGCCCCTCGTCGCGGCGCCGCGCGGCGAGCACGATCAGGTAACCGGTGGCAGCGAACGGCCACAACGTCGCCACCAGCCGCGTCAGGCCGTTGAAATTGAGGAAGTGCCCCTGCTGCCACAGCTTGAGGATCTCGGCGAGGTAAGGATTGGGCGGGGCGAGGTTGACGAGCACGGCCGCGGCCATCAGCAGCACGGCCGCCGCCGCCATGCGCGCCACGCGCGGCAGGGCCACCGCGAGCAGCGCCACCACCAGGCCCAGGGCGAGCCCGCGCACCGCGCCAGGCGTGAGCCAGGCGAAGCTGTCCTGCGCGCGCAGGATGATGGTGAACGCGAGGGTCTTCACGGCGAGCGCCGCGACGACGAGCAAGAGGATGAGGCGGCGCACCGGCGCGAGCGGCGCGACCACGGCCGAGGCAAGCAGCGCCACCGCCGCAAGATTGGCCGCAGCGGTCACGGCTTCGATGGCGACGAAGAACTCGGGCGCTCGCGCCGGCCCGGAGGCGCCGACGAAGAGGTTGCGCAGGTCGCCGCCGCCAAAGAGCAGCATCGCCGGGTTGAGCTGCATGAACAGCCACAGCCCGAGGAGCGCCAGCCCGACGTCGGACAGCGTACCCGGCAGGAACAGGCGCGCGCGCCAGCCGCGGATTCCGGGTGAAAGCGGCGCCAGCGCGATTCCGGCGAGGGCGCCGAGGAACGCGCCCGCGGCATTGCACAGCACGTCCACGTTTGAGGGAACGCGCGCGGGCAGGTAAGTCTGCGCCGTTTCCATCGCGATCGATAGCACTGCGCCCGCCGCGGTGGCCGCGAGCACCGCCCGGCCGCGGCGCAGGCGCGGGTGCCATGCGAACACGGCGAGTGCGCTGAGCACGGCATAGCCGAGCACGTCCGCCGCGACGTCGAACGCCAGCACGTGGCGCGGCCAGGGCTGGGCCAGGAACTCCACCGGCGACAAGCCGTGATTGCGCCACCCGACGAGCGGGTAGAGCGAGGCGTAGACGACCAGCAGCGCGTATACGAGAAGGAGCAGGCGCGCGAGCGGAGAGCCGCGCACGCGCTACCCGTGATGCGCCTGCGCGTGCGCCGGCCGCATGGCGAGGCTGCCGAGCACCATACCGAGGAACGACGCCGCGAGGCCGACGAGCTGCGGCGGCACCAGGGCTTCCGGCGCGACCGCCTCCATGAGCAGCCAGCTCAGGAGCCCGAGCACCACCGACAGCAGCGCGCCGGCCGTGGTGGCGCGCTTCCAGAACAGGCCGAGGACGAGCGGCGCGAAGGCCGACACCAGCGTCACCTTGTAGGCGTTCTGCACCATCTGGTAGATGCTCGCGTCGCTCTCCAGCGCGAACACCAGCACCGCGAGCGCGAAGATCACCAGAACCAGCCGCAGCGTCAGCAGGAACTGCCGGTCGCTCATGTGCGGCAGGAACGGGCGCAGCACGTTCTCGGTGAACAGCGACGTCGGCGCGAGCAGCGCGCCCGAAGCCGAGGACATGATCGCCGAGAGCAGCGCGCCAAAGAACATCACCTGCGCGAGGACCGGCGTGTGCCCGAGGATCAGCTTGGGCAGGATGAGCTGGCTCTCGTTGGCGTCGCCGGCGGCGAGCGGCCCGACCATCTGCGGATCGATGAGCAGCGCCGAGTAGGCGAGGAAGATCGGCACGAACGCCATGCAGAAGTAGGCGATGCCGCCGATCAGCGTGCCGCGCACCGCGGTGTCGGCGTCCTTGGCGGCGGTGACGCGCTGGAACACGTCCTGCTGCGGGATCGAGCCGAGCGCGGCGGTCAGGAAGGCGGCCACGAAGGCGAGCACCTCGCGCAGCTCGGGCTGCGGCCAGAAGTGGAACTTCTCGGCCTGCGCTGCGTGCAGCACGACGGCGTCGAACCCGCCCGCCATGCCGCCCAGCAGGAACGCGAGGTAGAGCAGGCCCACGATGATGATGGCGGTCTGGAACAAGTCCGTGTAGGCGATCGAGAACATGCCGCCGAACAGCGTGTAGATGAGCACCGCGCCCGCGCCGAGCGCGATGCCCCAACCGAGCGGAATGGCGCCGCCCGAGAGCGCGTGGAACACGAAGCCGAGCGCGGTGAACTGCGCCGAGGTCCAGCCCAGGTACGACAGCGTGATGCACACGCTGGCGGCGACCTCGACCGGCCTGTTGTAGCGCTTGCGGTAGAAGTCGCCGATGGTGAGCAGGTTCAGGCGGTAGAACGCGCGCGCGAAGAACAGCGCGATCAGCACCAGGCAGAAGGAAAAGCCGAACGGGTCGGCGACGATGCCGCCCATGCCGTCCTGCAGGAACGTCGCCGAGACGCCGAGCACCGTCTCCGCGCCGAACCAGGTGGCGAACACGAGCGCGAAGCTCATGGTGAGCGGCAGGCTGCGTCCGGCGATGACGTAGTCGCGCGAATTGTGCACGCGCCGCGCCGCCCACAGGCCGATCGCGATCGAGGCGGCGAGGTACAGAGCGACGAAGGCGATCAGCATGCCGCCGCCATGATAATGAAGATCAGCGCCGCGGCAAGCAGCGCCGTGATCGCCGCCAGCAGCCGGTTCCTGCGCGCGTTCTGCGCGGCGATGCGCTCGAGCGACGCGTGCAGCGCGCCGAGCCGGTCCGCGGCGAGCAGGCGATGCGCGAGGCGCGGCAGCTGCGGCAGCGTCGCCGCCCAGGTGGGCGCTTCCTGGCGCAGCGCGCGGGCGAAGCCGCGCCAGCCGATCTGCTCGCTCATCCAGCGCTCGAGATAGGGCTTCGCCGTCTGCCACAGGTCGAGCTCGGGGTCGAGCGTGCGCCCCAGGCCCTCGATGTTGAGCAGCGTCTTCTGCAGCAGCACCAGCTGCGGCTGGATCTCGACGTTGAAGCGGCGCGAGGTCTGGAACAGGCGCAGCAGCAGTTTGCCGAAATAGATCTCCTTCAGCGGCCGCGCGAAGATCGGCTCGCACACGGCGCGGATCGCGCCCTCGAAATCGTCGATGCGCGTGCCCTCGGGCACCCAGCCGGCGTCGAGGTGCGCCTGCGCCACGCGCCGGTAGTCGCGGTTGAAGAAGGCGAGGAAGTTCTGCGCCAGGTAATTCTTGTCGGTCTCGGTGAGGGTGCCCATGATGCCGAAGTCGAGCGCGACGTACTTGCCGTCGTCGGAGACGAAGATGTTGCCGGGGTGCATGTCGGCATGGAAGAAGCCGTCGCGGAACACCTGGGTGAAGAAGATCTCGACGCCGGCGCGCGCCAGGCGCGGGATGTCGACGCCCTTCTCGCGCAGGCGCTCGACCTGCGACACCGGCGTGCCGTGCATGCGCTCCATCACCATGACGCGCTGGCTGCACCAGTCCCAGTGCACGCGCGGCACGGCGAGCAGCGGCGAGCCCTCGAAATTGCGCCGCAGCTGGCTCGCGCTCGCCGCCTCGCGCAGCAGGTCCAGCTCCTCGTCAAGGTGGCGCGCGAATTCGGCCACCACCTGGCGCGGTTTCAGGCGCCGGCCGTCGGCCCACAGCAGCTCGACGAGCCGCGCCGCCGTCTCGAGCAGGGCTACGTCGCGCGCGATGGCGCGCTCGACGCCCGGGCGCAGCACCTTCACCGCCACCTCGCTGCCGTCGTGGAGCCGGGCGAGGTGCACTTGCGCGATCGAGGCGCTCGCCACCGCTTCGCGCTCGAAGGCCGAGAACACCGCGTCGATCGGCTGGCCGATGCCGCGCTCGATCTCGGCGCGCGCGAGCTCCGGGGCGAACGGCGGCACGCGATCCTGCAGCTTCGCCAGCTCGTCGGCGATGTCGAGCGGCAAGAGATCCCTGCGCGTGGAGAGCACCTGGCCGAACTTGACGAAAATGGGCCCGAGCGTTTCCAGCGCGCGGCGCAGGCGCACGGCGCGCCCGGGGTCCGCGGCGCGCGCGCGGCGGGGCCAGAAGCGATACAGGCGAAAGCGCAGCGCGACCCAGACGATGCGCGCGAGCCGCCTCATGCGAGGCGCCCGACGCGCTTTTCCAGTCGCTCCAGGGCATCGCGCAGCCGCGCCACCTCGGCGGCAAAGGCGGCGTAGCCGGCGCGCGGCGCGAGCAGCCGGCCTTCCTCCTGCGCGTACTCCATGAAGGCTGCGGCGAGCCGCCGCCCGGCATCGAGCTGCCAGGCGGCAAAATCGCGCGCCAGAGCCGCCACGCGGTGCGCGGCCGCATCGCCCAGCAGCCGCGACAGGTCCTCCTCGACGTCCCAGCGCAGGTGCCGCGCGAGGTGCAGCACCTCGTGCGCGAGCTGGGCGTTGCCGTCGATGCCGACGGTGCGCATGAAATGCTCCTCGCCCCTGGCGAGCGCCGGCAGCGACTCGGGCTGCAGCGAGAGGGTGAGGGTCGCCCGCGCGCCGGGCGCGAGCCGGCCGCCTTCGACGATGGCGAAGCGTAGCGCCGGCAGCGGCGGGGCGCGGAACTCGACCGTTTCGCCGGCGAAAGGCGCGAGGCGCTCGCGCGCCCAGGCCTCGGACTCGAGCAGCCGATTCAGCGCCAGCACCAGCGGGGATTCCAGCGTCGCCATAGAAACAAAAAGGGCCACCCTAGGGTGGCCCTTCAGGAGTATAGAGCGATCAGTGCATCTGCTGGATACCGGCCAGCAGCCAGCCGCTCGAGCCGTCGGCGGGCTTCATCAGATTCCACACTTCCTCGAAGCTGGCGGGCGCCGCCCCGGGGGTCTCGCGCACCAGGCCCGAGAAGCGCACGCTCGCCCAGTGGCGGCCGCCCTCGGTGGCGACCTCGAGCAGGTCGGCATTCAGCGTCACCACGTCGGTCTGCTGGCCAGCACCGGGGTCGGCGCGCAGCGTCTCGAACATGCCGGTGGTCGTCATGTCGCGCAGCTCCTCCAGCCGGCCGCTGTCGTTCGCCATCTGCAGGCGGATGAAGTTCTCCTTGGCGGCGCGCAGGAACCCCGCGACGTCGAAGCCCTCGGGCACGTGCGGTCGCACCGCCCCGGCCGGAGTGCGCGCGTCGAACCCCGCGGCCTGCGACGGCGGCGGCGCGGCCACCGTCTCGCTGCCCAGGCCTGCATACTGGAAAGCAGGCGGCGCAGTACGCGGCTGGCGCAGCATGCGTACCAGCGCGATGCCTGCGAACACCAGCATGCCGAGCGCGAGCGCCGTAAGGAGCGTGCCCAGGATCGGGTTGCCGGCGAAGAAGGCGCCGATCAGCCCGCCGAGGGCGAGGCCGCCGAGCACAGGGGCCCATTTGCTGCCCGTGACGGCCGCGGGCGCGGCCGCCGGCGCGGCCTGCCCTGGCTTGGCCGGTACGGCCGCCGGCGGCGGCGCCGTGACGCTGCGCTGCACGCCGAGCGAGCGCGCGCCGCCCAGGCGGCGCGCTTCCGCATCCGGCATTGCGATTGCCAGTCCCAGCAGCACGGCCGCGACTCCCAGCCACCCTTTGCTCATGAAGCGCCTGCTCCTTTCCGTCGGTTTGTCGCGAGATCCTATCCCAGCTTGACACCGCGGTGCACGGCGGCGACGCCCGCACTGAGATTGAAGTATTCGACCGCCGTGAATCCGGCGCGTTCCATCATCGCCGCGAGCGCGGCCTGGTCCGGATGCACGCGGATCGACTCGGCGAGGTAACGGTAGGCGTCGCCGGAGCCCGCCACCCGCTGGCCGAGCCACGGCAGCACGCTGAAGGAGTACCACGAGTAAGGCTTCGTCAGGGGCTCCCAGACCCGGGAAAACTCGAGCACCACCAGCCGACCGCCGGGGCGCAGCACGCGCGCCATCTCGGCGAGCGCGGCGTCCTTGTGCGTCATGTTGCGCAGGCCGAAAGCGACGCTCACGCAGTCGAAGTGCGCGCCGGGAAACGGCAGGCGCTCGGCGTCGCACTGCACGGCGGGCAGCCGGCAGCCGGCATCGAGCAGCCGGTCGCGGCCGCGCGCGAGCATGCTGTAGTTGATGTCGGTTGCCCAGACTTCGCCGGCGGCGCCGACGCGGCGCGCAAAGGCGCGCGCCAGGTCGCCGCTACCCGAGGCGATGTCGAGCACGCGCTCGCCCGGGCGCACCCGCGCCACAGTCACGGCGAAGGCCTTCCACAGCCGGTGCAGCCCGAGCGACATCAAGTCGTTCATCAGGTCGTAGCGCGGCGCGACCCGGTCGAAGACCTGGCCTACGCGCGCGCGCTTGTCGCCCTCGCGAACGCGCTCGAAGCCGAAATCGGTGTTTTGCATAAGTAAGTGCCTGCTTACGTCAACGGCTCGCTCCGGCGGCCTCCATCTGCTTCATGTACGCCGCCCAGCGAGCCTCCTGCTCGATCCCCAGCTGGTAGAGGTAGTCCCAGGAGTAGATGCCCGTGGCATGCCCGTCGGAAAATGTCGGCTGGATCGCATACGAGCCGACCGGCTCTACGTGGCGGATCTCCACGTCGCGCTTGCCGACCTGCAGCACCTCCTGGCCGGGGCCATGGCCGCGCACCTCGGCCGAGGGCGAGCTCACCCGCAGGTACTCGTAGGGCAGGCGGAAACTGCGGCCGTCGTCGAAAGCGACTTCCAGCACCCGCGATTTCTGGTGCAGCCGGATCTCGGTCGGGGTGGGCATGGCCGGTCGATGATACCCCGGCCCATCTGCAACAATACCGTCACGAAATGTTCTTATTATCGTCACCATGCCCGCCAATATCCTGCTGGTGGAGGACGAGCCGGCGATCCAGGAGCTGATCGCGGTCAACCTCGAGCACGCCGGCCACCACGTGATCCGCGCCAAGGACGCCGAAGGGGCGCTCGGCATCGTAAGGAACGCCCTGCCCGACCTGCTGCTCATCGATTGGATGCTGCCCGGGATGTCGGGGGTGGCTCTGGCGCGCCAGCTGCGCCAGGAGGAGCGCACCAGGCAGATCCCGATCATCTTGCTCACCGCGCGCAGCGCCGAAACCGACAAGGTGGCGGGGCTGGAGGCGGGCGCCGACGACTACGTCACCAAGCCGTTCTCGCCGCGCGAGCTGCTGGCGCGCATCAAGGCGGTGCTGCGCCGGCGCGCCCCGCAGATGACCGACGACCCGGTGGAGCTCGCCGGGCTGCGCCTGGAGCCCGAGACGCACCGCGTGTTCGGCGCCCAGCGCGCGCTCGAGCTCGGGCCCACCGAATTCCGGCTGCTGCACTTCCTCATGACCCACGCCGAGCGCGTGCACTCGCGCGCGCAGCTGCTCGATCACGTCTGGGGCGACCACGTGTTCGTCGAAGAGCGCACGGTGGACGTGCACATCCGGCGCCTGCGCAAGTCGCTGGAGCCGTCCGGGCACGACCGCCTGATCGAGACGGTGCGCGGCTCGGGCTATCGAATCACCGCCAGCCCCGCTTGAACCCGGCCTGGGCCAGCACGCTCGCGGTGGCGGTCGCGGCGGCGGCGGCGGGCCTGCTGTGGGGATGGCGCGGGGTGGCGGCGCTGCTGGCGCTGGCGCTCCTCTTTCACACCGTGCAGATCGCCGCGTTCCTGCGCTGGCTGCGGCGGCCGGCGCGCGACGCGCTGCCCCCGGGGCGCGGCCTGTGGGAGGAGGCGTTCGCCACCTTGCACCGCCACCTGAAAGTCCGCGACGAGGAACGCGAGCGGCTGCGCGCGGCGCTGGCGCGCTTTCGCGACGCCGGCCGCGCGCTGCCCGACGGCGTCGTGATCCTCGATCGCGAGTACCACATCGAGTGGGCCAACCCGACCGCGGCGCGCCACTTCAGCATCGACGCGCGCCGCGACCTCGGCCGGCCGGTGACGAACTTCCTGCGCCACCCGGACTTCGTCGCCTGGCTCGAGGCCGGGGACTTCCGCGAGCCGCTCGTGCTGCGCGGCGTGCGCGGCGAGACCGTGCTTCTGGTGCGCCTGATCGAGTTCGGCGACGAGCAGAAGCTGCTCAACTCGCGCGACATCACCGCGCAGGAAAAGCTCGAGACCATGCGGCGCGACTTCGTCGCCAACGTCTCGCACGAGCTGAAGACGCCGATCACCGTGCTCGCGGGCTTCGTCGAGACCCTGGCGGACGCGAAAATCGAGATGCGCGCGGCGCAGCGCCGGCGCTACCTCGCCCTGATGGCCGAGCAGGCGGGGCGCATGCAGCAGCTGATCGAGGATCTGCTCACCCTCTCGGCGCTCGAATCGAGCCCGGCGCCCGCCGACGAGCAGGCGATCGACATGCGCTCGTTCGTCGGGCAGCTGGCCGAGGAGGCGCGCGCGCTGTCCGCCGGGCGGCACGACGTGGCGGTGGAAGTCGATGCGGAGTCCCGGCTGGTGGGCAGCGCGCGCGAGCTGCACAGCGCGTTCTCCAACCTGGTGTCGAACGCGGTGCGCTATACGCCCGCGGGCGGCACGGTGACGCTCTCCTGGCGCCTGCAGCAGGCGCGCGGCGTATTCGCCGTCCAGGACACCGGCATCGGCGTCGAGACGCGCCACATCCCGCGCCTCACCGAGCGCTTTTACCGCGTCGACCAGGGCCGCTCGCGCGACTCGGGCGGCACGGGCCTCGGCCTTGCCATCGTCAAGCACGTGCTCACGCGCCACCAGGCGAGCCTCGAGGTGGAGAGCGAATTCGGCAAGGGCTCCACGTTCCGCGCCGAGTTCCCGGCCGAGCGCGTGGCGCCGGGCGGGCCGGCGCGGGCCGCGGCCTAGTCGGGGTGTAAAGCCTGCGGGTTGCTCGGCGAAGGGCCGGGCGGTTGCCAAGGCAGGCACGAGGCGGTACCGCGTGGAGCATCGAGCCTTGGCAGTCGGAGCGCCGAGGTCGTCCGGGTCTTCATTCGCCGGATTCGCTCCGAACGGCTCTGCCTGATCCCACCGCCGCAGCTGCGAAGTCCGCGACGAGCTTAGGTGTGTTCAGATTGCTCGCCTCAACCTGGCCAGGCTGGTCGCGGAACCACGGCTGGCCAGGCCGGCTTGCCGGGTATGTCACATCCGACATATACTCTGGGCGTGCAGATGGCTGACAAGCCCTTGCTCTGGTTGCACGGCGAGGTGAAGTCGCCGCCCTTTTCGCCCGCCGCACGCATTGAAGCCGGCGTGCTACTGCGCCGGCTGCAGCGCGGCGAGCGCTTAAGTCTGCCCCATAGCCGGCCAATGCCGGACGTCGGCAAGGGATGTCACGAGTTGCGGATCGTGGACGAAGGGCGAGCATGGCGGATTATGTACGCGGTCCGGTCCGACGCGATCGTGATTCTCGAGGTGTTTTCGAAGACCTCGCGCACGACGCCGGCTCAGGTCCTGCACAGCTCCCGCAGGCGCCTGAGCGCTTACGAATCGGTCGTACAGGGAAAGGAGTCGAAGCGATGAAGATTTCCAAGGTGAAGCGCCTGCGTGCCGCGGGCTGGAAAGCCGGTTCCGCCGCTGAATTTCTCGGCCTGAGCGAGACCGAGGCGGCGCTGGTCGAGCTCAAGCTTGCGCTCGTGGCCGCGGTGCGCGCGACGCGTCAGAAGCGCGGGCTGTCGCAGACCGATCTCGCGCAGCGCCTGCGCTCCAGCCAATCCCGCGTCGCAAAGATCGAGGCCGCCGACGCAAGTGTCTCGCTGGATCTCATCGTGCGCGCGCTCCTCGCCGCGGGCGCGAGCCGCAAGGACGTACAGAAGGCGTTTGTGGCCATCGAGTAGCCAGCGCTCAGCCCGCAGGGGCGGCCGTAGTGTATTCAGATGATCGGCGTGCACGAAGTAGAGCTGCGGTTCGGCCTGGATGGCGACAGTAACCAGTCTAATCGCATCGGCGATGACGTAGCCGTCGGCCTGGTCGGTGAGAGTCACGGAGGCCGCGCCCGTATCGAAGCTGAATGTTCCCAGCGAGCTCCAGGTGCCGCCCCCCGCCATCTGGTTGACGATGACCTGGGCGGATCCTCCCGCATGGTTCACCGTGTACTTGGCGTTCGAAGCCCGGTTCGGGTGCTGGGTCCAGCGGGCGTAGACCTCGTAGGTCCCTGAGGCGGGGACGTTCAGCGTCCAGCTGAAGCTGTTCGTCCCTGTGCCTGCGCTGCCGGCCGGGTTAGGGACGCGCGCTCGAGCCTACTCTGCGAGCACCTCGTAGGCGACGCGCTCGAAGTCGGTGCCGCGCTCGATCACGGCCAGCAGGCGGCAGCGAAACGGCTTCTGCATCACCGCCTCGATGACGCGCTTGGGCTTGAACCAGCCGGGCGCCAGCACGAGCGTGGGCGGCGCCTTGAGCGCCGGCACCGCGGCGAGCGCGACGGCCTGCACGTACTTCTCGTCGGCGGCGTTGACGCCGGTGCCGCGCACCGCCGCGGCGAGCGGCAGACCGGGCAGCAGCTTCACGCCGCAGGCCAGGTCGCCGGCATCGGTGGCCAGCAGCCAGCGCATCTGGCCGAGCCGGAAGCTCTTCGCGTCGGCGAGCTGCACGCCGATGAGCTGCCCGTGCGCCATGCGCCGCCCGGGATGGCCGGCGCGGCGCAGCATCTTCAGGCCCTGCGCGCTTTCGTCCTCGAGCTGCCACTGCTCGAGCAGGAAGCCCTGCGCCACACTGTAGTCCTCCTCGTCGCGCGTGCTGACGCGGCCGAAGGTGGCGATCTCGTCGCGCTGGCGCGCGGTGAGCTCCTTGAAGCTGCCGGCGGCGCGGAACACGCGCCCGGAGACGTAGTAGTGGATGGCGGCGAGGCCGGTGCAGGCCTGCACCTTGTCGCTCGCGCGCTTGCGCTCCGCGCCGCGCCGCGCTCGCGCCTGGCACCACCGGCGGTACAGGAACACGAGCAGCTGCTCGCACGAGGGCTGCACGCAGTCCTCGCCGAGCGCAAGCCGCGCCGGCGATTCGCCCTTCCTGAGCAGCGCGACGCGGTTGCGCAGGCTTTTTGCCAGGCGCCGCGCGTCCAGGTAGCGCAGCTCGGCGCCCTCGGCGGCGCCGCGCTCGGCGCAGCGCTCGCCGGCGAGGTCGACGACGAGCGCCGGCACCTCGCCCTCCTCCACGGGCTTCAGCGACACCTCCACCTTGTCGGCCCAGCGCTCGAGCAGGTAAGCGACGAACGTCAGCTGTCGCGGCGTCAGCTCGTGCGGCTTGCACATGCCCAGCAGCGTGGCGCGCATGTAGGCGATGCGCGGCGAGGTGTCATGCACGTCGCGGTTGAGGTAGTCCTTCACCGCCTGATCGGCAACGCCCAGGCGCTCCGCGTGCGCGTACGCCCGGTGCAGGTTGCGCCAGTCGCGCGCCGGCACCTGGCGGTAGGCGCGGTAGTGGTGAAACATGCGCAGGCCCGAGTAGGCGAGCGCGCGTTGCGCGAGGAGCGCGCGCTTGGCGCGCAGCCCCGCGACGTCCGCCTCCAGGCAGCGCAGGTACCCGAGGCGCATCTGCTCCCACAGCTCGATCGTGTCCTCGAACAGCGCCGCCTCGGACGCCTGCATCGGCAGCGCGCGGTTGGTGAAGCGCTTGGCCTGCTCGATCTGCACGAAGTTGACCGCTTCGCGCAGCGCTTCCAGCGCGGCGCAGCGGTCCTCGGGGCCGGCGGCGTAGCGATTGAACTCCTCGACCTGGATGAGCAGCTGGCGCTGCGCCGCCGACACGTTGGCGAGGGGCACGTGCTCGAGCCACGCCTTGGCGCCCGCGCCGTCGGTGAACTCGGGCTGCGCCGCGGGATCGATGTCGGGAAGCTGCAGGGCGCTCGGCTTGCTCATCGCGGCGTACTTTACAGGAGCACGCGCTCGATGCCGCCCGTGTTGGCCTTGCCGACGAACTCCGGCAGCCAGTTCTCGCCGAGCAGGCGCCGCGCCATCTCGACCACGATGTAGTCGGCCTGCGTGCCGGCGTCCGCGTCGAAGCGCGCGAGCCCCTGCAGGCACGACGGGCACGAGGTGAGCACCTTGACCGGGCCGTCGCCCGCGAGCGACGCGACGTTCTTCCTCAGCTCTTCTTCCTTGCGGTAGCGCACCTGCGTCGATATGTCGGGGCGCGTCGTGGCGAGGGTGCCCGACTCGCCGCAGCAGCGCTCGGAGAGCTGCACGGCGCCGCCGGTGAGCGCGCGCACCGTCTCCAGGGGCGAGCGCAGCTTCATCGGCGTATGGCAGGGGTCGTGGTACAGGTAGCGCTGGCCGGCGACGCCCTCGAGCTTCACGCCCTTCTCCAGCAGGTACTCGTGGATGTCGATGAGCCGCGAGCCGGGAAAGATCTTGTCGAACTCGTACTTCTCGAGCTGGTCGAGGCAGGTGCCGCAGGACACGATCACGGTGCGGATGTCGAGATAGTTGAGCGTATGCGCGAGGCGGTGAAAGAGCACGCGGTTGGCGGTGATGATGCGCTCGCCGCGCTCCTGTTCCCCCGCGGCGGTCTGCGGGTAGCCGCAGCACAGGTACCCCGGCGGCAGCACGCACTGCGCGCCGACCTCGTAAAGCATGGCCTGGGTGGCGAGGCCCACCTGGCTGAACAGGCGCTCCGAGCCGCAGCCCGGGAAGTAGAACACCGCGTCGGAGTCCTCGCTCACCTTGGCGGGATCGCGCACGATGGGCACGATCTTCGCGTCCTCGATGTCGAGCAGCGCGCGCGCCGTCTTCTTCGGCAGCTTGCCGGGCAGCGCCTTGTTGACGAAGTGCACGAGCTGGGCGCGCAGCGGCGCTCGGCCGGTGCTGGCGGGCGGCCGCGCCGTCTGCCCCTGCCACCAGAAGCGCAGCAGGCGGTGCGCGGCGCGCTGCAGCTTGAAGCCCCAGCCGATCAGCGCCGTGCGCGCAAGCCGGATGGTGCGCGGGTCGGTGGCGGTGAGAAACAGCATCGTCGCGCGCGTGCCCGGGTTGAAGCGCGCCTTGCCGGCGCGGCGCAGCAGGTTGCGCATGGCGATGGAGACGTCGCCGAAATCGATGTCCACCGGGCAGGGGCTCGCGCACTTGTGGCACACCGTGCAATGGTCGGCGACGTCGGCGAAGGCGTCGTAGTGCGCGCGCGCGACGCCGCGGCGCGTCTGCTCCTCGTACAGGATGGCCTCGATGAGCAGCGAGGTCGCGAGAATCTTGTCGCGCGGCGAATACAGCAGGTTGGCGCGCGGCACGTGCGTGGCGCACGCGGGCTTGCACTTGCCGCAGCGCAGGCAGTCCTTGATCTGCAGCGCCACTTTGCCGAGGTCGGTTTGCTCCAGGATCAGCGACTCGGCGCCGATGAGCGAGAAGCTCGGCGTGTAGGCGTTGTCCAGCCCGCCGCCGGCGAGGAGCTTGCCGGCGTTGAAGCGCCCGTCGGGATCGACCTCCGCCTTGTAGGCGCGGAACGCCTCGAGCTCGGCGGGCTCGAGATACTCGAGCTTGGTGATGCCGATGCCGTGCTCGCCCGAGATCACGCCGCCGAGCGATTTCGCCAGGCGCATGAGGCGCGCCACCACCTGCGTCGCGCGCTGCAGCATGGCGTAGTCGTCGGAGTTCACCGGGATGTTGCAGTGCACGTTGCCGTCGCCGGCGTGCATGTGCAGCGCCACGAACACGCGCCCGCGCAGCACCCGCTTGTGCAGCGCATCCGCCTCCTCGAGGATCCTGGCGTAGGGCGGACCGGCGAAAATGCGCGCGAGCTCGGCGCGCACCTCGGTCTTCCACGACAGGCGTTCGGTGCGCGCCTGCAGGCGCGCGAACTCGACGTCGAGGCCGTTCCGGAGCCGCTGCCAGCGCGCGCGCACGCTGGCGAGGAGGTCGAGCGCCTGCTGCGCGCGGTCGCCGAGGAGCTCGGGCCGCGGCAGCGGCTCCTCGCCCTGCACCAGCGGCAGCGCGCCCTGGAAGTACTCCTCGAGCGCGTCGAGGAGCGCGAGCTTGTTGTCGATCGAGCACTCGATGTTGATGCGCTCGACGCCGTCGCTGTAGTCGCCGAGCTGCTCGAGCGGGATCACCACGTCCTCGTTGATCTTGAAGGCGTTGGTGTGGCGCGCGATGGCCGCGGTGCGCGCGCGGTCCAGCCAGAAGCGCTTGCGCGCCTCGGCGGAGACGGCGACGAAGCCCTCGCCGCCGCGCGCGTTGGCGATGCGCACCACGGCGGAGGCCGCGCTCGCCACCTTGTCGACGTTCTCGCCCACCAGGTCGCCGATCAGCACCATGCGCGGGCGCTGGCCGCGGCGCGACTTCACGCCGTAGGCCACCGCTTTAACATAGCGCTCGTCCAAATGCTCGAGGCCGGCGAGCTGCACGCCGGCCAGGCGCGCGACGTGGTCGCGGATCTCCACGATCGCCGGCACGGCCTCGGCCGCCGGCCCGAAGAACTCCAGGCAGACGGTGCGCGTGTGCGCGGGCATCTTGTGCAGGATGAAGCGCGCGGCCACGATGATGCCGTCGCAGCCCTCCTTCTGCACCCCGGGCAGCCCGCCGAGGAACTTGTCGGTGACGTCCTTGCCGAGCCGGCGCTTGCGGAAGGCGCTGCCGGGCAGCTCGATGGCGCGCTCCTCGAGGAGCTTGTTGCCGTCGGGCGAGATGCGGCGCACGTGGAAGGTCGCCGTGCCAGCGTCCTGCAGCCGCCCCAGGTTGTGCTGGTAGCGCTCGACCTCGAGCCATTCGCCCCGCGGCGTCACCATCTTCCACCAGGCGAGGTTGTCGACCGCGGTGCCCCAGAGCACCGCCTTCTTGCCGCCGGCGTTCATGGCGACGTTGCCGCCGATGCAGGAGGCATCGGCCGACGTGGGGTCGACCGCGAACGCGAGCCCCGCCTCCTCGGCGGCGTCCATCACGCGCCGCGTCACCACGCCGGCGCCCGCGCGCACGGTCGCCACCTTGCGCCCGGTGCCGGGCAGCTGCAGCCACTCCACGGCGCCCAGCGTATCGAGCTTCTCGGTGTTGATGACCGCCGCGAGCGGCGTGAGCGGCACCGCGCCACCGGTGTAGCCGGTGCCGCCGCCGCGCGGCACGATGGTGAGGCCGAGCGCGCCGAGCGCGCGCACCAGCATGAGGACTTCCTCCTCGCTGTCGGGCGCGACCACCACGAACGGGTACTCCACGCGCCAGTCGGTGGCGTCGGTGACGTGCGCGACGCGCGCGTAGGCGTCGAAGGCGATGTTGTCGCGCCGCGTCACGCGCCGCAGGCGCTTGAGCACCTTGGCGCGCAGCGCGCGCGTCTCGTCGAACCACGCCGCGAAGCGCTCGAGGGCCGCGCCCGCCAGCGCGAGCAGCTCGCCCACTTTCTCGTTGCCGGCGCGCCGCGCCTCGATCCCGGCGAGCCGGCGCCGCATGCCCTCGAGCAACTGGCGCCGCGCGCGCCGGCCTTCGATCAAGCCGTCCTCGAGATAGGGGTTGCGCCGGATGGCCCACATCTCGCCCAGCACCTCGTAGAGCATGCGCGCCGAGCGCCCGGTGCGCCGCTCGGCGCGCAGCTCGGCGAGCAGCCGCCAGCCCTCGGCGCCGAGCAGCCGCAGCACGATCTCGCGGTCCGAGAACGAGGTGTAGTTGTACGGGATCTCGCGCAGCCGCGCCTGCATTTCAGGCCTCTCCCGCCGCGCCGAACACGTCCTGGTAGCTCGCGTAGTAGCTCGCGAACAGGGTCGGCAGGATGACGAGCGCCATCGGCAACACGAGCGCGCGCGCATTGAACGCCGGCGTCTCGCCCGGCATCAGCGAGACGAGCAGGAGCATCGAGCCCATCGCCAGAAGGAGCACCAGAGCGAGCGCGAGCGCGTAGGCGATGAACGCCATCCGGTTCAGCCAGAACGCGACTAGACTGTAGAACAGCGCCTTGGCCGGGTGCACCGCGTGCCAGGCGACCAGCACCGGCGCGAACCACAGCATCATCAGGGTGGGCAGATAGAGCACGGCCGAGGCGAGCATGCCGAGGAGCAGCTCGTCGCCGGGGCCGGCGTCCTCCGGCGCGCGCGGCGAGGAGAACAGCATGCGCAGCAGCGCGCCGTCGTCGAGGAGCGCCGAGCCGGCGATCGCCGCGGCGAAGCCGGCCGAGTACACGCATCCGAGCACGAGCTGCGCCGGCAGGCGCTCGCGGAATCCGGCGAACAGCATCGGCAGCTCCACCGCCTGGCGGTGCGCGGCGGCGCGGCTCGCCGCCATGAATCCCACGGAGAACGCAGGGACCAGCAGCGACACGGCCGCCGGGCCGACGAGCGGAAAGACGCTCAGCAGCATCGTCGCCATGAGATAGGCGAAGACCAGCACCAGCCAGCCGAGCGGCGCCGCGCGGAACATGCGCCAGCCCGCGGCCAGCCAGCGCGCGCCGTGCAGCGGCGTGACGACGCGCGCGTTCACGGCGCGCCGAGCCAGGGCGGTGCTTCGGCGGCGCGCCGCTCGAGGATGCCGCGAAAGTGCGCCGGGTCGTGCGCGTGCACCAGTTCGCCCGGGCGCGGCAGATGCAGGTCGTGCAGGCGCGACAGCCAGAACCGGAGGGCCGCGGCGCGCAGCATCGCCGGCCAGGCGTCGCGCTCCACGGCGCCGAAGGGACGCAGCGCCGCATAGGCGCCGAGAAACGCCTGCACGCGCGCGGCGTCGAGGCCCCGGTCGCGCTGCGGGTCGGCGAGGCACCAGTCGTTCGCGCACACCGCCGCATCGTAGAGCAGGCAATCGACCCCGGCGAAGTAGAAGTCGAATACCCCCGAGAGCCGCGCGCCCTCGAACAGGGCGTTGTCGCGGAACAGATCGGCATGCACCGGCCCGCGCGGCAGGTCGGGAAAGCGCTGGCGGGCCTGGAAGGCGAGCTCCGCCTCCAGCAGCCGACGCTCGCCGGCGTCGAGGAACGGCTCGAGGTCGCGCGCCGCCACGCGCCACCAGCGCGGCCCGCGCGGATTCTCCAGGTAGGCGCCATAGGAGCGAGCGGCAAGATGCATGCGCGCGAGCAGCATGCCGAGCTCGCGGCACTCGGCTTCGCCCGGGCGCTCGAGCGAGCGCCCGGGCAGGCGCGTGACCAGCGCGGCGGGCTTGCCGTTCAGCTCGCCGAGGTAGGCGTCGTTCAGGTCGGCGACCGGCGCCGGGCAGGGAATGCCGTGGCGCGCGAGGTGCGCCATCAGGTTCAGGTAGAACGGCAGCTCGGCCGCGGGCAGGCGCTCGAATAGCGTCAGCACGTAGCGGCCCTGCGCGGTGGTGACGAAGTAGTTGGTGTTCTCGATGCCCGCTTCGATCGGCTCGAGCGCCTCGAGCGCGCCTACGGAGTAATTGCGCAGCCAGGCCGCGAGCTCGGGCTGCGAGACGGGGGTATAGACCGACAAATGCGGCGATTTTACTAGAGGTTGAGCATCACCTCGCGCTCCTGCGGCGAGGGCTCGAAGCCGCGCTTCTCGTAATAGGAGAAGATGGCGTCCACCACCGCGCGCGGCTCGTCGATCACCTGCAGCAGCTCCGCGTCGCCGGCGTCGATCATCGCCTCGCCCAGCAGCCGCTCGCGGATCCACTCGAGCAGTCCGCGCCAGTATGGCGCGTGCATGAGGATGATCGGCATCCTGCGCGTCTTGCCGGTCTGCACCAGCGTGAGCGCCTCGAACAGCTCGTCGAGCGTGCCATAGCCGCCGGGCAGGATGATGAAGGCGGTGGCGAACTTCACGAACATCACCTTGCGCGCGAAGAAGTGCTTGAAGCGCATGCTGATGTCCTGAAAGCGGTTGGCCTGCTGCTCGCGCGGCAGGTCGATGTTGAGGCCGATGGCGGGCGCGGGGCCGCCGAACGCGCCCTTGTTGGCGGCTTCCATCACGCCGGGGCCGCCGCCCGAGATCACGGCGAAGCCCGCCTCCGAGAGCAGGCGCGAGACTTCCTCGGCGAGAACGTAGTACGGCGTGCCCGGCGCGGCGCGCGCGCTGCCGAACAGCGACACCGCCGGACGGATGTGCGCGAGGCGCTCGGTCGCCTCGACGAACTCTGCCATAATGCCGAACACCCGCCATGCCTCGCGCGCGCTGATCTCCGGCGCGCGGCTCGCAGGCTTGGGCAGCTTGTCGTAGTTCATCGTGTCAGGGAAAGCTCCGCAAAAGACGCTCCTGCTCGTCGACGGCTCGTCCTACCTGTACCGGGCGTTTCACGCGCTGCCCGAGCTCAAGAGCCCGCGCGGCGAGCCGACCGGCGCCATCCGCGGCGTCCTGGGCATGCTAAGGCGGCTGGCCGAGGACTACAAGGCCGACTCGCTCGCCTGCGTGTTCGACGCGAAAGGCCCCACCTTCCGCGATTCGCTTTATCCGCAATACAAGGCGAACCGCCCGTCGATGCCCGAGCCGCTCGCGGCGCAGATCGAGCCGCTGAAGGAGGCGATTGCCGCGCTCGGCTGGCCGGTGCTGGCGGTCGAGGGCGTGGAAGCCGACGACGTCATCGCCACGCTCGCCGCGCAGGCGACGCGCCGCGGCTGGCGCAGCGTGATCTCGACCGGCGACAAGGACCTGGCGCAGCTCGTCGACGAGCACGTGACGCTCGTCAACACGATGTCGAACGAGAAGCTCGACGTCGAAGGCGTGAAGCAGAAGTTCGGCGTCGCGCCGGAGCAAATCGTGGACTACCTGGCGCTCACCGGCGACGCCGTGGACAACGTCCCCGGCGTCGACAAGGTCGGCCCGAAGACCGCGGCCAGGTGGATCCAGCAGTACGGCTCGCTCGACGAGGTCATGCGTCACGCCGGCGAGATCGGCGGCGCAGCGGGCGCAAGCCTGCAGCGCTCGCTCGACTGGCTGCCCAAGGGACGCAGCCTGCTCACGGTGAAGCGCGACGTCGAGTTGCCGCTCGCGCTGGAGAACCTGAACGCCGCGCCCGACGCGCACAAGCAGCGCGAGCTCTACGAGCGCTTCGGCTTTCGCACCTGGCTTGCGGAGCTCGCCGGCGAGGCGCCGGCCGAGGCGCAGCCGGCGCCCGGCGGGCGCCGCGCCTACATCACGCTCGCCGACGAGCGCGCGCTCGAAAGCTGGCTGCAGGGCATGGAGCAAGCGGCGCTCGTCGGCTTCGACACCGAGACCACGGGCCTCGAGCCGATGCTGGCGCAGCTGGTCGGCATGTCCTTCGCCTTCGGCGAGCGCGCGGCGTACCTGCCGCTCGCGCACCAGTACCCCGGCGCGCCGGACCAGGTGGGCGTCGAGCGCGCGCTCGAGATGCTCAAACCCTGGCTGCAGAGCGCACGGCACGCCAAGGTCGGGCAGAACCTCAAGTTCGACGCGCACATCCTCGCCAATCACGGCATCGCGCTCGGCGGCATCGCGCACGACACGCTGCTCGAGTCCTACGTGCTCGAGGTGCACGAGCGCCACGACCTGGATTCGCTCGCGCAGCGCCATCTCGGCTGGAAGACCATTTCCTACGACGAGGTCACGGGCAAGGGCGCCGCACGCATCCCGTTCTCCGCGGTCAGCATCGAGCGCGCCACCGAGTACGCGGCCGAGGATGCCGACTGCGCGCTCGCCGTGCACGCGGTGCTGCATCCGCGCATCGCCGCCGAGCAGAAGCTCGCGCGCGTCTACGAGACCATCGAGATGCCGGTGCTGCCCGTGCTGCTGAGGATGGAACGGAACGGCGTGCTGCTCGATCGCGCGCGGCTCGAGGCGCAGAGCCACGAGCTGGGCAAGGAAATGCTCGAGATCGAGCAGCGGGCCTACGGCGCCGCGGGCCAGCCCTTCAACCTGAACTCCCCCAAGCAGATCCAGGAGATCCTGTTCGAGCGGCAGCGGCTGCCGGTGAAGAAGAAGACACCCTCGGGCCAGCCCTCGACCGACGAGGACGTGCTCGCCGAGCTCGCGCACGACTACCCGCTGCCGAAGCTGCTGCTCGAATACCGCGCCATCGCCAAGCTCAAGTCCACCTACACCGACAAGCTGCCGAAGATGATCCACGCGCAGACCGGGCGCGTGCACACCACCTATGCGCAGGCTGTCGCAGTCACCGGGCGGCTCGCCTCCAACGACCCCAATCTGCAGAACATCCCCATCCGCACGCCGCAGGGCCGGCGCATCCGCGAGGCGTTCATCGCGCCGCCGGGCCGCCGCATCCTCTCCGCCGACTACTCGCAGATCGAGCTGCGCATCATGGCGCACCTGTCGGGCGACGAGGGGCTGCGGCACGCGTTCGCGCACGGCCAGGACGTGCACCGCGCCACCGCCGCCGAAGTGTTCGGGCGCGCGCTGGACGAGGTGAGCGACGACGAGCGGCGCACCGCCAAGGTGATCAACTTCGGCCTCATCTACGGCATGAGCGCCTTCGGCCTGGCGCAGAACCTCGGCATCGAGAGGACGACCGCGCAGGCCTACATCGACTCCTACTTCTCGCGCTATCCGGGCGTGAAGCGCTACATGGACGGCACGCGTGAGAAGGCGCGCAGCGACGGCTACGTGGAGACGGTGTTCGGGCGGCGCCTGTGGCTGCCCGAGATTCGTTCCTCCAACCCGCAGCGGCGCGCGGGCGCCGAGCGCGCGGCGATCAACGCGCCGATGCAGGGCACGGCCGCCGATCTCATCAAGCTCGCCATGATCGCGGTGCAGGGCTGGCTCGACGCGCAGGCGCTCGGCGCCCGGCTCATCATGCAGGTGCACGATGAGCTGGTGCTCGAGGTGCCGGAAGCGGAGCTCGCGCGCGTGCAGGACGGGCTGCGCAGCCGCATGCAGGACGTGGCGCAGCTCGAAGTGCCGCTTACCGTGGAGATGGGCGTCGGCGCCAACTGGGACCAGGCGCACTAGCCGCACGGGGCTATTTCAGCAGCGCGCCGAATACTTTGCGGATCAGGCTGGAGGCGGCGCCGACGGGGTCCCGGCGGATCTTCTTCTCCTCCTCGGCGAGCATGAAGAACAAGCCGTCGAGCGCCTTGCGCATGACGTAGTCGTCGAGATTTGCATCCTCGGCGTCGACCAAGCCCACGCGCACCCCGTGCGCGGCGTACTGGTTGTACTTCTGCGCCAGGCCGACGCGTCCCGTGGCGCGCCGGACAATCGGCAGGAAGCGCTTGCTCAGTTCATTCGAGGTGGTGCGGCGGAAGTACTCCGTGCCCGCCGTGTCGCCGCCCGTAAGAATGCCCTTCGCGTCCTGCACGCTCATCTGCCGCACCGCGTCTATGAACAGCTGCTTCGCCTCCGGCACCGCGGCCTCGGCGGCACGGTTGAGCGTGACGATCAGCGCGTCGGCGTACTTCGCCATGCCGAAGCGGCGCATGTTCTTCTCGGCGCGGCGCAGCGACTCGGGCAGCGGAATCTTCACGCGCGCATCGCCCAGGAACCCGTCCTCGCGGCCCAGCTCCGCCACCGCGGCGCGGGACCCCTTGTCCAGCGCGCTCTTCAAGGCATTGATCGCGTCGCGGTTGCTGATGTTCTCGAGCTGCCCCCACGCGGGCAGCGCCATGACAAGGCTGACGATCAGCGAAACGATGCGCACCCTGCCCTCCGTACGAAAGCGCAGAGCGAGCTTATCGCATCGCCGCCGCCGTCGTCTCCGGTAACAGCCGTGTCACGCTGATCCGCTATCTTCGCTGCAGTGTCGAGCGCGTGCCCACCCAACCCGCCCAAGCGTCGCCCCGCGGCGACGGCAACGGCGCTCGCCGGCCGCGGCAAGCGGGGCAAATCCCTGATTTTGCACGCGCGGGAAACTTGGCACGCGCATTGCGGTCAATCGCAGGCGAGCCCTGGGGGGCTCGTCGTGTTTTTGCAATCAAGGAAAGGAGCGACTATGAAGCTCGACAAAGCCGTGCGCGCGATCCTGAGGGTCACCGCGCTCGCGTGGTCGATCCCTTTCGCGCGGGCCGCCGCATCGCGGGACGGCAAAGATGACCTCGCGGTCCGCAAGTAGGCGTGCGGCGCGGCGTCCGCGGCGCTGCCTGGGTCGATATCGAATGTAACGCGGCAGCGGCGCCTGGTAATCGTTTGGCCACGCGCGGCGCGGAAACTGGCTGGGCAGTGAAATTACTCACTACTCAACTTGAAAGGAACCTGAACATGAAACGTCAAATCATCGCAGTTGCCCTCGGCAGCCTGCTCGCGCTGCCCGCCCTCGCCATGGACCGCGACGTGCCGTACGAGGACACCGCCACCGTGCCGTCCGTCTCCGCCAGCCAGCGCACGGGCGAGACGGTCCTCACCACGATCGAAGAGGGCCGCAGCCTGCGCTACTAGTCGCAAGCGCAACAAACGAAAACAGCGCCCCGGTTCGCCGCGGCGCTGCTTTTGCTTTGCGCGCTGGATTCGATTCCGCGTCACAGAAGCATCACGCGGTTCCGGTGCGTAAACGCACTTTCGCGACTCCCGGACATCTTTAGCATCGAACTCACGGCTGCAGCAGATTGCGGCCCTTGTTCAACCAACCAGGAGATTGCCATGAAACGCCAAGCACTCGCACTCGTCGTGGGCAGCCTGTTCGCCCTTCCCGCCTTTGCCATGGACCGACCCGAGCCGTACAGCGACGCCGCCACCGCGCCGTCCGTCTCTACCTCGGCCAGCAAGTCCCGCAGCGCGCTCGCCGCCGAGCGGCGCACGAGCGGAGCCGTGTTCGGGATCGATGAGGGCCGCAGCATCAACTAGCCCAAAACCCAACGAACGAAGGCAGCGCTCCGGTTCACCGGGGCGCTGCTTTGCCTTTGCGCTTCAGATTCCGGGTCTCATGGAATTACGCGCTCTCGGTGCGTAAGCGCACTTTCGCAGCACCCGGACATCTCTAGCATCGAACTCAGCGCTGCAGCGGATCGCAGCCCTTGTCCAACCAACCAGGAGATTGCCATGAAGCGTCAAGCACTTGCAATCGTCGCGGCCAGCCTGTTTGCCCTTCCAGCCCTCGCCATGCCCCCCGAGGACGCCAACTACGCCCCGACGGTACCCGCCGCTGCCGACAAGGCGCTCGCCACCGCGCAGCTCGCCGCTGTGGCGATCCTGAAGACCGAGTCGGTCCGGCTGTAAGTACCCCCTCCCTCCAACAAGGCAGCGCCCCGTTTCGCCGCGGCGCTGCCCTTTTTTGGGCGCCGCGCTCCCGGGTAGACTGGGCGCCGGAGCCCCGATGCCCGAAGACATCCTGCCCTCCAGCCTGGGGCTGCGCGATATCGCGCTGCTCGAAGGGCTTGCGCCGGAGCGCCTCGCGGCGCTCGCGCGCGAGTGCGCCTGGCGCAACTACGCAGCCGAGCAGCGCATCATTTCGCGCGACGCCGGCGATCGCGACCTGTACCTGATCGTGTCCGGGCGCGTGCGCGTCACCACCTATTCGGCCGCGGGCCGGCAGGTCACCTTCCGCGATTTCGGCCGCGGCGAGCATTTCGGCGAGGTGGCGGCGATCGACGGCAAGCCGCGCTCCTCGGACGTGGTCGCGCTGGAGAGCACGCTGCTCGCCTCGCTGTCCCGGGGCCCGTTCGGCCGCCTGCTGCAGGAAGAGCCGGCGGTCGCCGAGCGCCTGCTGCGGGATCTCGCCGCCCTGGTACGGCGCCTCTCGGAACGCGTGCTCGATCTGAGCACGCTCGGCGTGCACCAGCGGCTGTACGCGGAAGTGCTGCGCCTCGCGCGCGAGGCAGGCGTGACCGGCAACCGCGCGCGCATCGAGCCGGCGCCCAAGCACGCCGACCTCGCAAGCCAAGTGAGCACCTATCGGGAGCAGGTCACCCGCGAGCTGTCGGTGCTCGCCAAGACCGGGGTGCTAGCCAAGGACGGGCGCGCGCTCGTCGTCTTGGACGTGGCACGGCTGGAGAAGCTGGTGAAAGAGGTCAAGTCCGGCGCCTAGGCGCACTCCGGATCAAGCGATCACCACCAGATCGATCGGCTTATCGATGCCGTCGACCCGGCGGCTGCGCAGCAGCGCTTGCTCGGCGCGCGGCTGATAGCCCTGCGCCAGGGCCTGGTCGCGGGCGAACGGCGAGGTCAACGCGTGCACGCCCTCGACCTTGGTGTGATTCTGGAACTTGGCGGCGCGATTGACGGGATCGCCGATCACGGCGTACTCCAGCCGCCCCGCATCGCCGATGGCGCCGCAGATCACCGGGCCGGCTTCCAGGCCAAGCCCCATTTCGGGAGCGTAACCGCCGCGTGCGCGGCTTTCCCCGACCCAGGTGCCGACGGCCCGCACCAGATCTTCGGCGCAGCGCAGCGCATCGGCCGCGTAGGTTGCGTTGGGGCGCGTGGCACCGAAGGTGATCATGATGCCGTCGCCGAGGTAGGTGATGATCGAGCCCTGGTGCTTCTGGACGATCGGAACCGCGATGCGCTGGAACTCGCCCAGCAGCGCGATGATTTCGCGCGCCTCGAGCTGCGCGGCGAGCTTGGTGAATCCCCTCAGGTCGACGAACATCGCGGCCGCTTCGCGGCTTTCGCCTTGCCCCGGGCGCAGGAGCTCGTCCGCCTGCATCAGCTGCTCGGCGATCTCCGGCGAGAAAAAGCGCACCAGCTGGGTGGTCGCGGCATGCTCGAAAATCGAGCTCTCGAGGAACTGGCGGCTGCGCGCCACGGCGACGGCGAGGAGCATGGAAACCAGCAGCAGGGAAAGGATCTTGTCGATTTCGCCCCCGATCAGGATCCGCGCCGAGGTCATGTACTCGACGTAGTCGCGGGTGACCAGCCCCATGCCGCCCGGCTCGGCGAGCGCGTAGCCGATCAGCGCGAGCCAGCCCAGGGCGGCGGCGGCGCCCGCAAGCAGCACGTACCCCGGCGAAAACGACAGGGTGCGCAGCGCGATGAAGATGAAGAAATAGGTGAAGGTCGGCGCCTTGAGGTAGAACGCGGCAGGCTGGCCGTACTCGAGGTGAAATCCCCAGATCGTCACGGTCAGCAGCGCCATGTCGAGCACCACCGACAGCGCGCGCAGCGCCGGCTTCAGCCGCCCGGTGTAGGCGAGGCGCAGCCGCAGCGCGGTAAAGGCGGCATAGGCGCCGATCGCCCAGGGGGCGGGGCGCAAGAGGAACTCCGCGGGCGAGGTGCTGGGCGCGACGATGTAGAGGGTGGCGAGCACGGCGATGACGATCGCCTGTACCCAGCTGGTGAGGATCTCGCTGCGCTCGCGCTGCGCGTGCAGCGCGCGCACCACGCGCGCGGGCAGCCGCGCTGCGGTGTCCGGATTCGCGAGTGCTTGCACCGCTGCCATTGCCGCCCCTTTAGCTCACGCCGCCTCGCCTTTGTCGCGGCAGCACGGCAGGGCCTGACAAGCGCGATCTGCGGCGCAGCTCGGCGCTTCAATTCTTCAGCCGGTAGCCGGTCCTGAAGATCCACCACACGACGCCCAGGCACAGCAGCAGAAACCCGAGCGTCGCCCCGAGGCTTACGCCCACCGCCACGTCCGCGGTGCCGTAGAACGACCAGCGAAAGCCGCTGATCAGGTACACGACGGGGTTGAACAGGCTGAACGTGCGCCACGCATCGGGCAGCATGTCGATGGAGTAGAACGCGCCGCCGAGGAAAGTGAGCGGGGTGATGACCAGCAGCGGCACGAACTGCAGCTGCTCGAAGCCGTTCGCCCAGACGCCGAGGATGAAGCCGAACAGGCAGAAGGTCGCCGCGGTCAGCACCATGAAGGCGACCATCCAGAACGGATGCACGATCTTGAGCGGCACGAACAGCGTCGCGGTGGCGAGGATGACGAAGCCGAGGATCATGGACTTCGTCGTCGCCGCGCCGACGTAGCCGAGCACCATCTCGAAGGGCGACACCGGCGCCGAGAGAACCTCGTAAATGGTGCCGGTGAAGCGCGGCAGGTAGATGCCGAAGGAGGCGTTGTTCAGGCTCTCGGTGAAAATCGACAGCATGATCAGGCCCGGCACGATGAACGCGCCGTAGTGCACGCCGTCCAGCTCGCCCATGCGCGAGCCGATGGCGGCGCCGAACACGATGAAATAAAGCGACGTGGTGATCACCGGCGCGACCAGGCTCTGCCAGAACGTGCGGTTGAAACGCGACATCTCGAACAGATAGATCGCGAGCACGCCGCGGCCGTTGAAGCCGCTCATGCGCGCTCGCTCACCAGGCTGACGAAGATCTCCTCCAGCGAGCTCTGCTGCGTGTTCAGGTCCTTGAAGCCGATGCCAAGCTCGCCCATGCGCCGCAGCAGCCCCGGGATGCCGGTGCGCTCCTCGTGGGCGTCGAAGATGTACTCCAGCACAAGGCCGCCGTTCTTCAGGGCGACGCCCCATTCCGCGAGCCCGGCAGGAATTTCGGTCATCGCTTCCTGCAAGTGCAGCGTGAGCTGCTTCTTGCCGAGCTTGCGCATGAGCGAGGCCTTCTCCTCGACCACGATCAGCTCGCCCTTGCTGATCACGCCGACGCGGTCGGCCATCTCCTCGGCCTCCTCGATGTAATGCGTGGTGAGGATGATGGTGACGCCGCTCGCGCGCAGCCGGCGCACCAGCTCCCACATGTCGCGGCGCAGTTCCACGTCCACGCCCGCGGTGGGCTCGTCGAGGAACAGGATCTCCGGCTCGTGCGCCAGGGCTTTGGCGATCAGCACGCGCCGCTTCATGCCGCCCGAAAGCGTCATGATGCGGTCGTCGCGCTTTTCCCAGAGCGAAAGGTCGCGCAGCACCTTCTCCAGATGCTGCGGGTTCGCCGGCTTGCCGAACAGGCCGCGGCTGAACGCCACCGTGTTCCACACGGTCACGAACATGTCCGTGTGCAGCTCCTGCGGCACGAGGCCGATCATCGAGCGCGTCGCGCGGTAGTTGCGGATGATGTCGCGGCCTTCGACGAGCACCGTGCCCGTCGTCGGCGTGACGATGCCGCAGACGATGCTGATGAGCGTGGTCTTGCCGGCGCCGTTCGGGCCGAGCAGCGCGAAGATCTCGCCCCGCTCGATCTGCAAGTCGATTCTCTTCAGCGCCTGCAGGCCCGAGGCGTAGGTCTTGGTGAGGCCCTGGATGGCGAGGATCGGCGGCACTAGCGCGCGGGCGCGCCCAGCAGCTCGGCAACCGCGCGCACCAGGTCGGCGCGCTTGACCGGCTTGGCGAGGGCGCGCGCCGCGCCGGCCTCGAGCGCGCCCTGCGCGCTCAGCCCCTGCCCTGAGTTGAAGTGCCCGGAGACGGCGATGACATGAACTCCGGGAACCGCCTGCTTGATCTGCGCGATCGCCGTCGCGCCGCAGGCCCCGGGCATGAACATGTCCGAGATGATGAGTGCCGGCGCCGAGTGCTCCACCTGCGTAACCGCGGCGCAGCAGTCGGCGGCCTTGCACACGCTGTAGCCGGCGGCCTCCAGCCAGTCGGCCATCAGGTCGCGCATGATGGCGTCATCGTCGATGATGAGCACCTTGGCGCCGCCGGCCATGTCCAATTCCTTGTCCACGAACCGTTTATACCGGATCATGCTTTCCGGGTACACACGAGGCGGCCGAATCGGGTTTCATCTGTAACAGGCATGGGCAATTCTCACGCTACACTCGCGGGATCATGAGCCTGGATGCGACCGTGAACGCCCGCGCTCCCGCATTGCAGCAGGTCACCCTGCCCCATGTCCTCGCGGTGGACGACGAATCCACGATGCGCGAGCTGATCGCCGAATACCTGGGCCGCAACGGCTTCCGTGTCACCACGGTGGCCGACGGCAACGCCATGCAGGCGGTGCTGGCAGAGGCCGTGGTCGACCTGGTGGTCCTGGACCTGAGGCTGAAGGGCGAGGACGGCATGGCCCTGGCGCGCCGCCTGCGGGAAGAGTCGGCGATCCCTTTCATCATGGTCACGGGCCGCAACGAGGAGGCCGACCGCGTGATGGGGCTGGAGCTGGGCGCCGACGACTATCTCACCAAGCCGTTCAGCCCGCGCGAGCTCCTGGCACGCATCCGCACGGTGCTGCGCCGGCGCCGCGCCGAGGTGCGCCAGGGCCGGCCCGAGGGCATCCGCGCGTACCGGTTCGATGGCTGGGAGCTCAACCTCGGCACGCGGCGGCTCACGGGGGGCTCGGGGCGGCAGGTGCAGATCACCAACGGCGAGTTCCGGCTGCTCGTGGTCCTGCTCGGCGCGCCGCAACGCATCCTCACGCGCGACCAGCTGCTCGACCTGTCGCGCCTGCACAACGACGAGGTCTACAACCGCTCCATCGACGTGCAGATCATGCGGCTGCGCCGCAAGATCGAAAAGAATCCCGGGCAACCGCGCTATATCCTCACCGAGCGCCGCGTCGGGTACTCGTTCGGAGTTTCGGTGGAAACCGTGTACTGAAAAGAAAAGAGGCCTCCCCACATCAGGATTCCTGTTCCAAGGGGGGAGAGGAGAGGAGAAACCCTGAACTGCTGCGGGGAGGCCCGGTAAGACCGGGGCGTCGGGCCGACTACGGAAGCGGGCGCGTCACCTCTCGTTCGGCGGCAGACGGCCAGGCGCATTCCACGCCCAGCGCTGCGCCGTGATAGGGATCCGGCGACGGC
>JBBDXL010000211.1:0-3025 GCA_040902335.1 Burkholderiales bacterium | reverse complement strand
CGGCCAGGCGCATTCCACGCCCAGCGCTGCGCCGTGATAGGGATCCGGCGACGGCGGCAGGCCTCCGTCCCGCGACGGGGGTTGGGCCGAGGACCGCTCCTGCGGGTCGCGAGGGCGTGGAAACAGCCAGTTCATGATGGCACCAGTGTCCGCCGTGACCGTGTCGAGCCCATTTCCGCGGCGCGGTCGATCGTTGCAGTTGAAACACGTCGGGGTTGCCGTTTCATGGCGCGGCTCCTGTGGGTTGAAGAACTGCTGCGGGTTGCGCCGCAGCCGTGATACGGACTTTAGGGACGAACGGATGCGCCGACAGTGCGTTTACGCACCGAGCCGCTCTAATCCGGCGCGCTGCAGCCGGCGATTACCGCCACTGCTCGGCTCCTGATGATCCTGCGCCACCCATTCGAAATGAGCATCAGGCGCGCTTGAGCGCGCGCGCGAGCGCCGAGGCGATCTCGCGCGACTGCACCGGCTTCTTGAGGACCTCGGTGATGCCGGCGGCGAGCGCGCGCTCGCTCAGCATCGGCCCCGAGTAGCCGCTCATTAGAACGATCGGCAGGTCGGCGCGGTGCCGGCGCAGCGCCCTGGCGAGCTCGGTCCCGGTCAGCCCGGGCATGACCTCGTCGGCGATCACCGCGTCGATGCGCCCCGCTTCGAACGCGGCAAGCGCGGCGGCGCCGTCGGAGCAGCCCACCGGCTCGTAGCCGATATGCTTCAGGACTTCGGAAGTCACCGCGACGAGCGCCTCCTCGTCGTCCACCACCAGCACGCGCTCGCCGTGGCCGCGCTGGATCGGGCCCGCCGCGGCGTCCTCGATGGCCGCCGGGGTATCGACGCGCGGCAGATAGATCGCGAAGCGGCTGCCGCGCCCGGGGGCGCTCGTCACGTCGATGGCGCCGCCCGAGTCGGTGACGATGCCGTACACCAGCGACAGGCCGAGGCCGGTGCCCTTGCCGACTTCCTTGGTGGTGAAGAACGGCTCGAACACGCGCTCAAGCGTCGCTTCGTCCATGCCGCTGCCGGTGTCCTCCACTGTCAAGCGGGCGTAGGCGCCGGCGCGCAGCATCGTGTGGGCAAGGGTGCGCTCGGCCGCCACGTCGGTCGGCTCGAGCGTCAGCCGCAGCGTTCCGCCTTCGCCCATCGCGTGGACGGCGTTCGTGCACAGGTTCATCGTCACCTGGTGGAGCTGGGTCGCGTCGCCGACGACGTAGAGCGGCGTCGACAGCTCGGCCGCGAGCGTGATCCCGGGGGGCAGCGAGCCGCGCACCAGCTCCAGGGTCTCGGCCACGATGCCGCCGAGCTCGACGGGAACGCGCCTGCCGCGCTGGCTGCGGCTGTAGGACAGGATCTGCTCGACGAGCCCGCTCGCGCGGCTCGCCCCGGTGAGCACGTTGTCGGCGTAGCGCTTGAGCGGCGAGCCGGCGGGCGCCTGCTCGGCGAGCATCTCGGCGTAGCCGAGGATGCCGCCGAGGATGTTGTTGAAGTCGTGGGCGATGCCGCCCGCGAGGCGCCCCACGGCTTCCATCTTCTCGGCCTGGCGCAGCCGCTGCTCGAGGCGCGCGCGCTCGGCCTCGGCGTGCTTGCGCTCGTCGATGTCGCGGAAATTCATCACCACCGCGCGCACGCTCGGCTCCTCGAGCAGGTTCTTGCGCGTGAGCTCGACCCAGCGCCACGAGCCGTCCTTGTGGAGTAAGCGCAACTCGTCGACCGACACCTTGCCGGGCGTATCGAGCAGCTCCGCACGCAGCCGGATCGCGGTCTCGAGGGTCTCGGGGTGGACGAGCTCCATGACTTCCCGGCCGCGCAGGTCTTCGGCGCTGTAGCCGAGCACCCGCTCCATCGCCGGGCTCGCGTACAGGATGCCGCCCGCCATCGGGCGGGTGAGAACCAGCGCGTCCGAGCTGTGCTCGATCATCGCCTGATAGCGCCGCCAGCTGCCGGCGAGCGCGCGCTCGCGCCGCGCGAGACCCCAGGCGGCAAGCGCGATCAGCGCGAGCATGGCGGCCGAGGTGAGCAGCGTGCGGTCGAAGATCTGCCAGGCTTCGTCGCGCCAGGACGCCCGCACGGCGCGCTCGCTGCTGCCGCTCGCAACGAGCAGCGGAAAGCCGCGCACCGCCGCAGCGGCGAGCAGCACGCGATCGCCGGTGATCGGGCTCTCCGTCCAGCCTTCGAAGACCCCGCCCTCGCGTATCCCGGCGATGATGCGGCCGCCGGGAAACTGCCGGCCGCGCACGTTTCCCGGATCCGGCACCCGCGTGATCAGGGTGCCCTGGTCGGAGAGCAGCGTGATGAAGCCGCCGTCGCCGAGGTCGATCGCCCGGTAGAGCCGGTCGAAGCTCTGCACTTCGATCGCCGCGACCACGACACCGCCGAAGCCGCCGCCGGGACCGTTCAGGCGGCGCGACAGCAGGAAGCGCCATTGCGCGCCCTCGGCTCCCGCGCGATAGGGCTCGCTCAGGTGGAGGGTATCGGCGCGGGCGTCGCGATGGGCGGCAAGGAAAGCCCGTCCGGCGACCTCGGCGTCGAGCGCCGGAGGCTCGCTCGTGGCGGCGAGGACACGGCCCTGCGCATCGAGCAGCGCGAGAGCCGCGATCTGGGGGATGCGGGTGAGGTCGTCGCGCATCCGGGGCACGCTCGTCGCCACCTCGCTGGCGCTCTTGGCGCGCACCGCGCGCAGGATCAGGTCGACGGCTTCGAGCGAGGCCGCCGTCTGCTCCGCAAGCAGGCTGGTGACGTTGCTGAAATCGCGCTGCGCGCGGCGCTCGGTGCGCTCGCGCGCCTCGCGCACGTCCCAGACGGCCGAGGCGACGTTGATGGCGACCAGCACCAGGCCGAGCGCGATCAGCGCGCGGCCGAGCGGGATGCGCGAGAGGGCCGGGCGGGCGCGGGGCGCGGGCATGGGGTAGCTCGCTAATCTACCCCGGACTACGTACCGCGTTACATCTGTAACGCCTTCCAGTGCTTGAGGAGCACCGCCGCTACGCTGAAGTCGATCGCGACCACTTCGTAGCCTTTTTCGGAGAAG
>JBBDXL010000210.1:0-1526 GCA_040902335.1 Burkholderiales bacterium | reverse complement strand
CACGCGGTGGCTGTCTGCGGGCAGGTTCGGGCTGCCGGACAGCAGCTGTAGGTAGTCGGCGTACCACCGCGCGTGCTCGCGGTAGAAGGCTTCTTCCCAGGCCGTCACCTCGAGGTAGTCGGAGCGCGTGAGCAGCTCAGCCACGTCGTAGCGCTGGCCGCCAAGCGTGCGCCACACGGGCGCGCGCCGGTCGCTGCGCGGGTCGCCCTTGGGAAAGAGGAAGGCCTGCGTCTTCGGACCCAGATGCAGGTGCAGCCCGGAGCCGATCTCCTCGAGCGCCGCGCGCAGCACACCCGTCGCCCCGAAGAACAGGCAGTCGTCGAGCACGACGGCGCCGCCCGGGGCGAGGCGCGGCAGCAGATATCGAAGCGCCGTTTTTGTGCTCCCGTAGACGTCGGCATCGAGGTGCGCAAGGCAGAATTGCGCAGCGGGCAGCATCTCGCGCAGCGTGTCCTCGAACCAGCCGGCGCGAATTTCGACCACGTCGTCCAGCCGGAGTTCGGCGCGCGCGCGCTGCACCGACTGCAGGTCGCTCACCATCATGCCGCGCTCGAATGGCCCGTCGAGCGAGGCGTCCGTCTGCGGCAGCCCCTGGAAGCTGTCGAGCATGATGACGCGCTTGTCGAGGCCGAGGTCGCGGACGCACAAACCCAGGAAAAAGCTCAGGCCGCCGCGAAACCCGCCGAACTCGATGCAGTCGCCCGGCAGGTGCCGCGTCTCGAGCAGGCGGTCGTACACCGACCGCACCTGCGCCTTCATCAGCAGGGTGAAGGGCTCCGCCGCGGTGTAGTTGCGCTCGAAGACGGCGCCGAGATCGGCGCTCATCCCGCCGCCGCCCTGCGCTCGCCCAGCGCCAGGCGCTCGAAGGCCGCCGCCTCGAGCGGCTCGCTGAACAGGTGCCCCTGCCACTCCTCGCAGCCCACCGCGCGCAGCCGCCGCAGCTGCGCCTCGGTCTCCACGCCCTCGGCGGCCACCTGCAGCCCGAGCCCCTTCGCCATCGCGGCCACGGTCTCGACGATCATGGCGTCGCCGTCGCTCGATTCGAGCTCGCGCAGGAAGCCGCGGTCGATCTTCAGCTTGTGGATCGGCAGGCGCCGCAGGTACGCGAGGCTCGAGTACCCGGTGCCGAAATCGTCGATCGCCAGGCGCACGCCCAGCGCGCCGATGCGGCGCAGCGTCTCGACCGACTCCGGCAGGTGCGCCATCAGCACGCGCTCGGTGACCTCGAGCTCGAGCCGCTCGGCGGGCACTGCGTGCGCGGCGAGCGCGTCGCGCAGCCGCGCGACGTAGGCGTCGCCCTGCGCGAGCTCCAGCGCCGAGACGTTGAGCGCAAACCACGGCGCGCCGGGGAGCTGCCGCTGCCAGGCGCCGATCTGCGACAGCGCGCGCTCCAGCGTCCACTCGCCGACGGCGCGGATCAGGCCGCACTCCTCGGCCTGCGGAATGAACGCGTCGGGCTTGAGCAGGCCGCGCTGCGGATGGTTCCAGCGCACCAGCACCTCGGCGCCGACGACGGCGTCGTGCCG
>JBBDXL010000209.1:0-1527 GCA_040902335.1 Burkholderiales bacterium | reverse complement strand
TGCGCGGGCGCACGCTCAACCACGCCTTCGTCATCCTCGACGAGGCGCAGAACACCACGCCCGAGCAGATGAAGATGTTCCTCACCCGCATCGGCTTCGGCGCCAAGGCGGTGGTGAACGGCGACGTCACGCAGATCGACCTGGCGCGCGGGCAGAAAAGCGGCCTGATCGAGGCGCGGCGCATTCTCGCCGAGGTGCGCGGCATCGCCTTCACCGACTTCAGCGCCGCGGACGTCGTGCGCCACCCGCTGGTGGCGCGCATCATCGATGCGTACGAAAAGCACGCCGAAGCGCCGCCCGCGAAGTAGCGTGAGCGTGCAGCGCGCGGTGCGCGGCGCGCCCGCCGCCGCGCGCCTGCGAAAGTGGGCGCGCGCCGCGGCGCGCCCCGGCGCCGAAGTCACGCTGCGCGTAGTGGGCGCCGCGGAGGCGCGGCGCCTGAATCGCGCCTTCCGCAAGCGCGACTACGCCACCAACGTGCTGTCGTTCTCGTACGGCCCCAACCATGGCGACCTGGTTCTGTGCCACCCCGTAATCGCGCGCGAGGCGCGTGAGTGGAAAAAGAAACTCTCGGCGCATTATGCGCACCTCGTGGTGCACGGCATGCTGCACCTGCGCGGCCGCGGCCACGCCCGCCGCGCGCAGGCGCGGCGCATGGAGCGCGCCGAGATCGCCGTGCTGCGCCGCCTCGGGTTCGGCGACCCCTACGCGCTAAAATGAGCCGTCCGGCATGAACGACCCGTCCCGACCCAGCCTGTTCGAGCGCCTGTCCTCGCTCATCCTGCGCGAGCCCGAGGACCGCGCGCAGCTGCTGGCGCTGCTCAGGTCGGCCTACCAGCGCAACCTGCTCGACGCCGACGCGCTCACCATGATCGAGGGCGCGCTCACGGTCTCGGAGATGCCGGTGCGCGAAATCATGATCCCGCGCGCGCAGATGGACGTCATCGACATCCACCAGAAGGTCGAGGACTTCATCCCGCAGGTCATCTCCACGGCGCACTCGCGCTTCCCGGTGATCGACCAGAACCGCGACGACGTCATCGGCATCCTGCTCGCCAAGGACCTGCTGCGCCACTACGCCGGCGAGGAGGAATTCAACGTGCGCGAGATGCTGCGCCCGGCCGTGTTCGTGCCCGAATCGAAGCGCCTGAACGTGCTGCTGCGCGAGTTCCGCGCCAGCCGCAACCACATGGCGATCGTGGTCGACGAGTACGGCGGCGTGGCGGGCCTGGTGACCATCGAGGACGTGCTCGAGCAGATCGTCGGCGACATCGAGGACGAGTACGATTTCGACGAGGCGAGCGACAACATCCTGCTCGAGTCGAGCGGCCGCTACCGCGTCAAGGCGCTCACCCAGATCGCCGACTTCAACGCCGCCTTCGGCACGCGCTTCTCCGACCAGGAGCACGACACCGTGGCCGGGCTGGTCATCGCGCAGCTCGGCCGCGTGCCGCGGCGCGGCGAGACGCTGGTGCTCGACGGCCTGAAGATCCAGGTGCTGCGCGCCGACAGCCGCCGCGTCTATACGCT
>JBBDXL010000208.1:0-10221 GCA_040902335.1 Burkholderiales bacterium | reverse complement strand
CACCGAACACGTTGCCGAGCGCGAGCCCCGGGGATTTTTCCAGCCAGACCGCGGAGATGTTGACCGTGACTTCGGGGAGCGACGTGGCGATGCCCACGAGGAGCGTGCCCACCCAGAGCTTGCCCCAGCCGGTGCTCTCGGCGAGCTCGTCGCCGTAGCGCGCGAGGCCGATGCCGGCGGCGATGACGAATGCCGCGCTGACCAGGAATACGAGAACGGCGGTGCCCAGACTTTCCATGAGGATTCCTCTGACTTGTGCATGCGAACGCGGCGCCGCGAGCGCGTCGCGCCGCGGTTAGCCGAACTTCGGACTGCGTTGCGGCGTCAGGCCCGGGGCGGGCCGGTCGGGTCGGGAACGCGACGTTTCGGGAAAGCGCGGGCGCCTGTGCGGTGCCGGGCCGGCGTGACCGAAGCGGAGGAAAGGGCCGTTTGCGGCGCACCCGGCGGCTGCGCCGCGGGCAACGGCGGGGGCACGGCGTCCGGCTTGCGCGCCTCGGGACGCACCACGGCGCCGTAGTCCTCGGTGCCGTAGTAGCGCTCGTCGCCCGTGTCCAGATCGCTGAACGAGCCGGCCTGCAGGCCGACCAGCACCAGCAGCAGCGCGACCGCGCGTACGGCCCAGGGGCGATTCACGGCGGCGGATGCTACCGGCTAAGCGGCTCGTCGTCCATGCGCAAGCTCAGGACAGGACGCGCAGCGCACCGGGCAGGACTTCGACTTCCAGCCGATGCCCGCGCCTGGCGCATCGGTGTGGGCGAGGTCGAAACCGACGCCCGCGGCGCGCAGCGCCTCCGCCATGCGCGGCCATTCGCGGCGCACGCGTCCCCGCCCGGCGGCCGGGTTGAGGATGACGAGGTACCTGCTCAAGCGCCTTTGATGACGCCGCGCGACTCGAGCTGCGCGATCTCGCCTTCGGCGTAGCCGAGGCCGCGCAGGATCGCGCCCGAGTGCTCGCCGTGCGCGGGTGCGTCGAAGCTCACGCGCCCCGGCTCTTCGCGGAACGCGATCGGGATGCCGAGGTGGTCCCAGCCGCGAGCGTCCTTCAGCACCATGCCGCGCGCTTTGAAGTGCGCATCCTCGAGCGCCTCGGGCAGCGTGCGCATCGGCGCGAAGGCGATGTCGCGTCCCCTGAACCACTCGACCCACTCGGCCTTGCTTTTCGTGCGGAAGGTCTCGCGCAGGAAGGCACGCACCGGCTCCTGGCCGGGGCCGGGCGGCAGTTTGCAAAGCTCTACGAGGTCGGAGCGGCCGAGCGGCTCGAGGAGGTTCTGCGCGAACTTCAATTCCTGGCCCCCGAGCACGACGAAGTCGCCGTCCTTCGTCTCATAGAGGTTGTAGAGCGCGTTGCCGCCGAGAGTGCGCTCGGACCCGGGATCCGGCTGGCGCCGCTCGGTCATGGCGACGCCCATGTTGTTCGGCAGGCAGGCGAGCAGGCAGTCGGCCATCGCCATATCGAGGTAGTCGCCCTTGCCGGTCTGCTGCCGGCGCAGCAGCGCCATCAGCACGCCGGCGAGCGTCATCGTGGCGACGAGCATGTCGGCATTGGCGAGCGCCGGGATGGCGGGCCGGCCGTCGCCGCCGCGATTGAGCGACAGCACGCCCGTCATCGCCTCGGTGCCGAGGTCGTGCGTCGCGAGGTCACGGTAGGGCCCGGTCTGGCCGAAAGCGGCGATCGAGGCGTAGACGATGCGCGGCGCGCGCTTCGCCACCTGCGCGTAGCCGATGCCGAGGCGCCCGGCGACCCCGGGACGGAAGGACTCGATCAGCACGTCGGCGCGCGCGGCGAGGCGCATGAGCACCTCGACGCCCGCCGGGTCCTTGAGGTTGAGCGCGAGGCTGCGCTTGCCGCGCTGGGTGTTGACGAAATAGACGCTCACGCCGTCGCGCTTCGCGCCGATACTGCGCGTCGGCTCGCCCTCGTCGATCGACTCGACCTTGATCACCTCGGCGCCGTGATCGGCCATGAATTGCGTCGTGAGCGGCCCGGGCAGGAAGCGCGACAGGTCGACGACGCGCAGGCCCTCGAGCTTCATCAGACCGCCCTTTGCGCCTTCAGCTTCACGATCTCCGCCTCGCCGTAGCCCAGCTCGCGCAGCAGCGCTTCGGTGTGCGCGCCGAGCTTGGGCGCGGGTTGCGCGGGCAGCGGCTCGTCGAGCCGGAACGGGCTCGCCACCAGCTTGAAGCCCGGCTTGTCCGGGTGGTCGAAGACCTGAACGCCGCCGCGCTCGAGGAAGTACGGGTTCTCCAGCGCCTCGGCCAAGTCGTACACCGGAGCGCAGGGCACGGTGCCGCGCAACTGCTGCAGCCATTGCGCGGTCGTGCGCTTGCCGAACTCGGCGTCGAGGATCTGCGTCAATTCGTCGCGATGCTCGCGGCGCGCGGCGAAGTCGGGGTACTTCCCCTTCAGCTCGGCGCGGCCGAGCTTCTCGCACAGCACGTCCCAGAAGCCCTGCGTCTGCGCCATGACGAAGAGCCACCCATCCTTCGTACGGTAGAGCTGCGAGGGCACGATAAAGGGATGCGCCGAGCGCGGCGCGCGCCCGGTGACCAGCTTCTCGTTCAGGTACCACGCCGCCGGATAGTTGAGCTGGTGCATGGCGACGTCGTAAAGCGAAACGTCGATGTCGCGCCCGCGCCCCGTGCAGCGCGCTTCGAGGATCCCGGCCAGCAGCGCGAGCGCACAGGTGGTGCCGGTGGAGTAGTCCACCACGGAGAGCCCCATGCGCGAGGGCGGCCCGTCGGGCTCGCCGGTGAGCGAGAGCCAGCCCGCCTCGCCCTGCATCAGGTAGTCGTAGCCGGGCCAGGATTGCCGGGACCCGTCGCGCCCGTAGGCCGAAAGGTGCGCGCAGACGATCTTCGGGTTGGCGCTCGCCAGGTCCCTGTAGGTGATGCGCAGCTTTTCCGGCTGGTCGCCGCGCAGGTTGCCCATCAGGCCGTCGGCGGTGGCGACGAGCTTCTCGAGCACTTCGCGGCCCCGGGGATGCTTGAGATCCAGCGTCAGCGACTTCTTGTTGCGATTGAGCGACTGGAAGAAGTGGCTGTCGTCCTCGCCGAGGAAATACGGCCCCACCGCGCGCGAGACGTCGCCGCCGGCGTCGCGCTGCTCGATCTTGATCACCTCGGCGCCGAGATCGGCGAGGTGGGCGGTGCCGAAGGGCCCCGCGCCGTACACCTCGACCGCGAGGATGCGCACGCCCGCGAGGGGCAGCATCAGGCCGGGTTCCGCGCGATCAGCTGCTTGGCGATGATGATGCGCTGCATCTCGTTGGTGCCTTCGCCGATGCACATCAGCGGCGCGTCGCGGTAGTAGCGCTCGACGTTGAATTCTGTCGAGTAGCCGTAGCCGCCGTGGATGCGCACCGCTTCGATCGAATTCTCGAGCGCCGCCTCCGAGGCGAAGTACTTCGCCATCCCGGCCTCCATGTCGCAGCGCTCGCCGGCGTCGTAGGCGCGCGCCGCGTTCTCGACCAGCAGCCGCGCCGCCTCGCAGCGCGTCGCCATCTCGCCGAGCTTGAGCTGGATCGCCTGGTGCTCGCAGATCGGCTTGCCGAAGGTCTTGCGCACCTGCGAGTAGGCCACCGCGTCCTTCAGCGCCGCGTTCGCCACGCCCACGCCGCGCGCGGCGACGTTGATGCGCCCGAGCTCCAGGCCGCCGATGGCGTGGTGAAAGCCCCTGCCCTCCTCGCCGCCGATCAGGTTCGCAACGGGCACGCGGTAGTCCTCGAAAATGAGCTCGGCCGAGTCGATGCCCTTGTAGCCGAGCTTCTCCAGCTTCTTCGACACCTTGAACCCCTTGCCCTTCTCGGCGAGCAGCATGCTCATGCCCTTGTGCCGCGGCTTGGCCTCGGGATCGGTCTTGACCAGCAGCGCGAAGCACGAGCCCTTGATGCCGTTCGAGATCCAGGTCTTTGTGCCGTTGACGACGTAGTCCCTGCCGTCCCTGACGGCGCGCGTGCGGATCGCCTGCAGGTCGGTGCCGCAGTCGGGCTCGGTGAGCGCGAGCCCGCCGCGCACCTCGCCGCTGGCGAACTTCGGCAGGAACTTCCTCTTTTGCTCCTCCGTGCCGTAACGCGCCACTGCCGCGGCCATGATGAGGTGCGAGTTGAAGATGCCGGTGAGCGACATCCAGACCTCCGAGATCTGCGCCACGATCTTGGCGTAGGTCGAGGCCGGCAGCCCGAGGCCGCCGTATTCCTGCGGGATGGTGGCGCCGAACAGGCCGAGCGCCTTCATGGTCTCGACCATGGACTCCGGGTATTCGTCCTTCTTCTCCAGCTCGCGCGCCTTCGGGCGCACGTCGCGCTCGAGCCAGCGGGCGATGGCGTCGAGGATCTGGGTTTCGTCAGCCGTGTTCATGGGCGCTTCGGGATCAATACGGAACGCTTGAAGGTCATCACCGTGGCGCCGTCCTGCTTCCAGGCGCGCGTCGCCACGGTGACGATGCCCTGCGCGGGGCGCGACTTCGACTCGCGCTTCTCCAGCACCGTGGATTCGGCGTAGAGCGTGTCGCCGTTGAATACCGGCGCGGGCATCACGATGTCGGTCCAGCCGAGGTTCGCCACCGCGTTCTGGCTCACGTCCTGCACGCTCATGCCCACCGCGATGGCGAGCGTGAGCGTGCTGTTCACGAGCGGCTTGCCGAACTCCGACTTCTTCGCGTACTCCTCGTCGAAGTGGATCGGGTGCTGGTTCATGGTGAGCAGCGTGAACCAGGTGTTGTCGGCCGCGCTGATGGTCCGCCCCGGCCAGTGCTTGTAGGTGTCGCCGACCGCGAAGTCCTCGTAATAGCGGCCCATCTACTTCTTGCCCGGCGGCGGGCGCTTCTCGATGAAGGCGTCCATGCCCGCGCGGCCTTCGGCGTGCGCGAAGCTCTCGGAGATCACCCGGCCGGCGAGCTCGTAGGCCTTCGCCAGGCCGAGGTCCATCTGCTGGTAGAAGCCGCGCTTGCCCGCCGCCATGGTGGCGGGCGGCTTGGCGGCGAGCTTCGTCGCGAGCTCCATCGTCGCCGCGTCGAGCTGATCGGCCGGCACGACCTTGTTGACGAGGCCCCACTGCATCGCCTGCTGCGCGCTGATGGGATCGCCCGTGAGCAGCATCTCCAGCGCGTGCTTGCGCTGGAGGTTGCGGCCCACGGCGACGCCGGGCGTGGAGCAGAAGAACCCCCAGGTCACGCCCGAGGTGACGAACTTCGCCGTGTCGACTGCCATGGCGAGATCGCACTGCGCGACGAGTTGGCAGCCCGCGGCCGCGGCCGCGCCCTGCACCCTGGCGATCACCGGTTGCGGCAGCAGCGGAATCGTCTGCATCATGCGGTTGCATTGCGCGAAGAGCGCCTCGATCTTCGGCAATTCCCTGAGCGCGCGGATCTCCTTCAGGTCGTGGCCCGCGCAGAAGCCCTTGCCGGTCGCGGCGAGCACCACGACGCGCACGGAAGAGTCCTTGGCGATCGAATCGAAGGCGGACTGCAGGGCGGCGAGCATCTCGCCGGTGAGTAGGTTCATCTGCTGCGGGCGGTTGAGGGTGAGCGTGGCGATGCCGTCGCGGTCTTCGCGCAGCAGCACCGGCTGCTCGGCCTGGGGTACGGCGCTCATGGCGTCCTCCTTACTCGATGGCGGAAGCCGACTTGGCCTTCTCGCGCAGCACGAACTTCTGGATCTTGCCGGTCGAGGTCTTCGGCAGCTCCCCGAACACCACCGCGCGCGGCGCCTTGAACTTCGCCAGGTGGCCGCGGCAGAACTCGATCAGCTCGGTTTCGCTCACCTTCGCGTCGGGCTTCAGCTCGACGAAGGCGCAGGGCGTCTCGCCCCACTTCTCGTCGGGCCGCGCCACCACCGCGGCGGCGAGCACCGCGGGATGGCGGTAGAGCACGTCCTCGACCTCGATCGAGGAGATGTTCTCGCCGCCCGAGATGATGATGTCCTTGGAGCGGTCCTTGATCTTCACGTAGCCGTCGGGCTGCAGCACCGCGAGGTCGCCCGAGTGGAACCAGCCGCCGGCGAACGCGGCTTGCGTCGCCTTCGGGTTCTTCAGGTAGCCCTTCATGGTGATGTTGCCGCGGAACATGATCTCGCCCATGGTCTCGCCGTCGGCGGGCACGGGCTTCATGGTTTGCGGATCCATCACCGCGAGGCCCTCCTGCATCAGGTAGCGCACCCCCTGGCGGCCGTTGAGGCGCGCGCGCTCGGAGATATCGGCCTCAGCCCACTCCTCGTGCTTGGCGCACACCGTGGCCGGTCCGTACACCTCGGTGAGGCCGTAGACGTGCGTGATGTCGAAACCCATCTTCTCCATGCCTTCGATCATCGCCGCCGGCGGCGCGGCCGCCGCCACCATGCCGGATACCTTGTGGCCGATCCCCTTTTTCATCGCCTCCGGGGCGTTGATGAGCGTCGAGTGCACGATCGGCGCGCCGCAGTAGTGCGACACCTTGTGCGCCTTGATCAGCTCGAAGATCTTCGCCGCCTCCACCTTCCTCAGGCAGACGTTGGTGCCGGCGTTCGCCGCCATCGTCCAGGGAAAGCACCAGCCGTTGCAGTGGAACATCGGCAGCGTCCACAGGTACACCGCGTGGTGCGGCATGCCCCAGGTGACGATGTTGCACACCGCATTGAGGTAGGCGCCGCGGTGGCTGTAGACCACGCCCTTAGGGTCGCCGGTGGTGCCCGAGGTGTAGTTGAGCGAGATCGCCTGCCATTCGTCCTCGGGCCAGCGCCACTCGAATTCCGGGTCGCCCTCCTGGAGCATTTCTTCGTAGGTCTTCTCGCCGAGCCGCTTGCCGCCCTGGAAGTCGGGGTCCTCCACGTCTATTACCTCGATCTTGCGCCCGAGCTTCTTCAGCGCACCTTCGATCGTCGGCGCGAACTCCTTGTCGGTGATCAGCACCTTCGCTTCGCCGTGGTTCAGCATGAAGGCGATGGCGTCGGCGTCGAGACGCGTGTTCAGCGTGTTGAGCACGCCGCCGGTCATCGGCACGCCGAAGTGGCACTCGCACATCTCCGGCGTGTTGGCGAGCATCGCCGAGACGGTTTCGCCCGGGCCGATGCCGCGCCGGGTCAATGCGGACGCGAGCCTCCTGCAGCGCGCGTAGGTTTCCTTCCAGGTGAAGCGGCGCGCGCCATGGATCACGGACCTGCGGTTCGGGTACACGGTCGCCGCGCGCTCGATGAACGACAGCGGCGTCAGCGGCGCGTAGTTGGCGGGGTTGCGGTAGAGGTCCTGCTCGTAGGGACTGGACTTCTGCATAAGAGGGAAAGTATATCGCCGCGCGCGTGCCCGGCGCGCCTGAATCGAAACAGCCCGCCTCAGGGGGCGGCGGTATCCGCCAGGTACTCGATGCTGCGCGGATCCTCCACCCGCTTCGACGCGTCGAGGATCTCGATGCTGACCACGTTGCCCTCCCGGTCGTAGTCGAGGATCACGCCGGGGTTGCCCTCGTCGCTCTCGTGCACGGGCGCGGAACGCAGCAGCAGCGTCAGCGTGTCGGTTTCCGTGTCGTAGCGCGCCTTCATTCCTGCCTCCAGTACTTGGCGCTGTAGCGCGTTCGGTAGACCGTGACGACGCTCGGCGGGTCGGTCCGCCGATCCACGATCACCCGCAGCAGATACTCGCCATCGGGAAAGTGTACTCTGCTTTGCAGCGCCTCGCGGCCCACGCGGGCCTCGCGCACCTGCTGCGGATTCCGGAGCAACTGTTCGACCATGACGCGGTCCAGGCCGCGCCGCGCCATCTGCTCCAGCGCATGTGCTGTAAGGCGGAACTTCATGGCCGGGTTCCGGCCTCCAGGCGATCCAGCGGGCTCTTCACCCCGCGCCCGCCCTTGTTCAGTACGTGCGTGTAGATCATGGTCGTGGACACGTCCGGGTGGCCGAGCAGTTCCTGCACCGTCCGGATGTCGTACCCGGCCTCGAGCAGGTGTTTGATAGAGGGGAAAGGATGACAAGCCAAAGATCCGGCCTGCCGTGTTACACCGCATTTACGCAGTTCACTATACGTTAGAGGTCGCTAGAGATCCGCCCATCGGTCGCCATACGCGCGTATGGCCGGAGCGCCATATCCGTGCTAGTCTTATGCCATGGCGAAGGCCCGGTTCGACTGGGACCAGGACAAGGACGACAAGAACTACAAGAAGCACGGCGTCTCCTTCGCGCTGGCGCAGCTCGCCTTCGTCGATCCGAAACGCGTCATCGCGGAAGACCTGTCACACAGCTCCAGTGAACCGCGGTATTACTGTTTCGGCCAAGTGGGTGCCGGCATCCTCACGGTGCGCTTCACTTACCGCGAGAACGTCATCCGCATCCACGGGGCCGGTTATTGGCGCAAAGGAAAGGGTATCTATGAGCGAGAACATCAAATACACGGACGAACCTCTCGGACACCTGAAGGTCGTTCCTGATTTTCTCCCGGCCCCGGAGGACCTCATCTTTCGCGAAGAGGGGGTCAAAGTTACGATCGCACTAAGCAAGCGTAGCGTCGAATTCTTTAAGCGTGAGGCGCAAAAGCATCACACGCAGTATCAGCGCATGATCCGCCGGCTTCTCGATGCCTACGCAGCGCATCACATGCGACCTCTAACCCGGCGCCCAACCCGGACGCGCGGCGAGCGTCGGGCCAAGGTTTGAGCACCAAGCTCGCGCGCCGGTTGGCTCCACGTTAAACGGCAGCGGATCGGCGCCCGATGTACTTCGAGATCGTTGGAGACATCACGCATGCCGAGACCTTCGCGACTGGTACTTCCATTCGGGAGCTCGCCCGCCTTCGAAGACGCTATGGCCGAGGTCGGTGGAGAAAGCGCAAAGGTATTGCTCGCGTGCGCCTGGAAGACGGCGCTATCCGACAAGCCGAGGTACACTGGTACGAGGCGCACGGGATCGGGCGCCGAGATTTCAAGATCAAGCACTTCATTGACTGATGCCTATGCGATCGACAACGAAACAGTTCGTCGTCTGCCTGGAGAATGACGGATACGAAGTGTCCTTGGAGCGCCGCAAGATCTATCGCGTTCTTCCGGACGCTGACGCAGCAAAGCACCGGCTAATTCGGGTCATCGACGAATCGGGCGAAGACTATCTCTATCCTCAAAGATTCTTTGCGCCCATCGAACTTCCTCAGGCCATTCGACGAGCGGTACTTGCTGCCGTTTAACAGCGCAGCGCACGCGGACGCGCGCGCGAGCGGCGTGCCTTGCAAGGCTCGCCGGGCGCGCGCCGCCGTGGACAAGTCCTTAACGCCTCACACACAGAAAATCGGACACAGCCGTTTCTAAGGCTGTTTCCCGACCTTGCATTGCGAACTCATTCGGGGCGAGAAACTGGTCTCCAGCAACACGCTCTCGCGACTCCACTTATCGATCACCGTGAGCACCCGAAACGCCCTGCCGTTGGTCAGTTGATCGTGTACGAAGTCCATGCTCCAGTACTCGTTCCTGGTCATCGCCACCGGCACCGGACCTCGATGCAGGCTGATGCGCTTTCGCCTTCTCACCCGCATGCGCACCTGCAAGCCCTCCAGCCGGTAGAGCCGGTGCACGCGGTTGCGCCCCACCCGCCACCCCTCGCGACGCAGCAGGATGTGGATCCGCTCGTACCCAAACCGCGGCCGGCTGTGAGCAAGCTCCCGTATGCGCATGCGCAGCACGCTCTGGTCCTTCGCCCTCGAGCGGTAGTAGAACGTCGCCCGCTGCAGCAGCGCCAGCCGGCACGAGCGCTTCTTGCTCACCTGGAACCGCTCATGGATCCACAGGGCGAGCTGGCGCCGCCGTGCCGGCCTCAGGTCTTTTTTTTGAGCACCTCCTGCAGAATGTGCCGATCCAACGTCAGATCCGCCACCAGGCGCTTCAACCGCGCATTCTCGTCTCGCAACTGCCGTAACTGGCGCAGCTCGCTCACACCCAGGTTGCCGTACTTCCTCTTCCAAATGTAGAACGTGGCTTCGCTGACCCCCAGCTGCCGGCAAACATCGGCCACCGGCGTCCCAGAGTCCGCCTGCCGCAGCGCGAGCGGCTCTGCTCTGCAACCCGCCTCGCTGCGGCGCGCCGCACACCTCTAGGTTCGGCCTCTTGTAACCCGTAACGCACTAGGTTACACTTTCTCTCGTGATCCGCGGATTCCGGCACAAGGGGTTGCGGCGATTCTTCGAGACTGGCAGCAAGTCTGGGATACAGGCGCAGCACGCCGATCGGTTGCGGCTGATTCTTGCCCAATTGGGCGCAGCGACAAAGCCAGA
>JBBDXL010000207.1:0-56799 GCA_040902335.1 Burkholderiales bacterium | reverse complement strand
AACCTGCGCCCGGTGCGCCTGTTCGAGGGGCTGCCCTGCCCGCTCGCCGGCCGCAGGCCCGGCGACATCGATTACTTCGTGGTGCGCGAGAACACCGAGGGCGAGTACGGCAACATCGGCGGTCGCATGTTCGAGGGTACCGAGCGCGAGGTGGTGACGCAGCAGGCGGTGTTCTCGAGAAAAGGCGTCGACCGCATCATGAAGTACGCGTTCGAGCTGGCGCAGACGAGAAAGAGGCACCTCACCTCCTGCACCAAGTCGAACGGCATCTCCATCACCATGCCGTACTGGGACGAGCGCTTCGCGGCGATGAAGAAGAAGTATCCGGAGGTCCGCACCGACCAGTTCCACGTCGACGGCCTCTCCATCCAGATGGTGCTCAACCCGGACCGCTTCGACGTCATCGTGGCGTCCAACCTGTTCGGCGACATCCTCTCCGACCTCGGTCCGGCGACGGCCGGCACCATCGGCATCGCGCCCTCGGGCAACATCAATCCCGAGAAGACCGCGCCTTCCATCTTCGAACCGGTGCACGGCTCGGCGCCCGACATCGCCGGAAAGAAGATCGCCAACCCGATCGCGCAGATCTGGTCCGGGGCGCTGATGCTCGAGCACCTCGGGCACCGCGAGGCGGCCGCGGACGTGGTGCGCGCCATCGAGCGCGTGATCGTCGAGGGCCCGCACACGCCGGACATGAAGGGCAAGGCCTCCACCGCGGAAGTCGGCGCGGCGGTGGCCGACGCCGTGCGCGGGGCCGCCAAGCGCGCGGCGTGAAGACCTACCGCATCGCCGCGATTCCCGGCGACGGCATCGGCAACGAGGTCATACCGGCCGGCATCGAGATCCTCGACGCCCTGTCCGCGAAGGAAGGCTTCCAGCTCGCGTTCGAGCATTTCGACTGGAGCTCGGCGCGCTACCAGCAGACCGGCGCCTACATCCCCGACGGCGGGCTGGAAAAGCTGAAATCCTTCGACGCCATCTTCTTCGGCGCCGTCGGCGCGCCCGACGTGCCCGATCACATCTCGCTCTGGGGCCTGCGGCTGCCGATCTGCCAGGGCTTCGACCAGTACGCGAACGTGCGCCCTTCGCGCGTGCTGCCGGGTGTGACCAGCCCCCTGGCCAATGCCAAGGACATCGACTGGGTGATCATCCGCGAGAATTCCGAGGGCGAGTATTCCGGCTCGGGCGGCCGCGTGCACAAGGGCCTGCCCGAAGAGATCGCCACCGAGACCTCGGTGTTCACGCGGGCGGGCGTCGAGCGCATCCACCGCTTCGCTTTCGAATTGGCGAGGAAGCGCCCGCGGAAGCTGCTCACGCTGGTGACGAAATCGAACGCCCAGCGCCACGGCATGGTGCTGTGGGACGAGATCTTCTATGAAGTGGCGCAGAAGTATCCGCAAGTAAAAACCGACCGCATCCTGGTCGACGCCATGACCACGCGCATGGTGCTCAAGCCCGCGTCGCTGGACACCATCGTCGCGTCCAACCTGCACGCAGACATCCTTTCGGATCTCGCCGCTGCGCTTTCCGGGTCGCTCGGCATCGCGCCGACGGCGAACCTGAACCCGGAACGCAAGTTCCCCTCGATGTTCGAGCCGATCCACGGCTCGGCCTTCGACATCACCGGCAAGGGCGTCGCCAACCCCATCGCCACATTCTGGACCGCGGCCATGATGCTCGAGCACCTGGGCGAGCCGAAAGCCGCCGCGCGGCTCATGAAAGCGATCGAGCGTACGACCGAGGAGCAGGTGTTCACGCCCGACCTGGGCGGCGTGCACGACACGCGCGCGGTGACGAGCGCAGTGAAGCGCGCCTTGTAGTGCTGCGCACCGCCTCGCGGCCCGCCGCGGCCGTTGGGCTAGACTCCCCGCAGGGAGGGAGGATGCCGGAGAGCGTTGCCGTTCCTCTGTGGCTGGCGGTCGCGGGCGCGCTGCTCGCGGCGTGGGCGCTCTACGAGCACCTGCTGATGCCGGCGCTGCGCTGGCTGGTGATGCATCCCGCCAACCAGGTGATCGACGAGGTGGGCAAGCGCCTGCGCATCGGCATCCGCCCGTTCCAGCGCACGCGCCGCCAGGCGCTGATCCACCGGCTGATGACCGACCCCAAGGTGCAGCGCGCCGCGGAGGAGTACGCGCGCGAGCACCAGGTGTCGCTCGTCGCCGCGATGCACCGGGTGGAGCGCTATGCGCGCGAGACCGTGCCGGCGTTCAACGCCTACCTGTACTTTCGCATCGGCTACTGGGCGGGAAAGCGCCTGGCGCAGCTGCTGTATCGAGTGCGCCTGGGCTACGTCGACGCGGAGAACCTGCAGCGCGTGGAGCCGGACTCCACCGTGGTCTTCGTCATGAACCACCGCTCGAACATGGACTACGTGCTCGCGGGCTACCTGGCTGCGGACCAGACGGCGCTGTCCTACGCGGTGGGCGAATGGGCGCGCATCTGGCCGCTCTCCGCCCTCATCCGCTGGATGGGCGCGTACTTCGTGCGGCGCAACTCGCGCGACGAGCTCTACCGGCGCGTGCTCGAGCGCTACATCGTGATGGCCACCGAGGCGGGCGTGCCGCAGGCCGTGTTCCCGGAGGGCGGCCTGACGCGCGACGGCCGCATGCGCGAGCCCAAGCTCGGGGCGATCGACTACATGATGCGCGGCTTTCGCGCCGACGGCGAGCGCGACCTCGTGTTCGTGCCGCTCGGCATCAACTACGACCGCGTGCTGGAGGACCGCACGCTGCTGCGCTCCACGGACCCGGAGGCGACGCCGCGCGGCAAGCTGCGCGCCCTGGGCACCACGCTAGGCTTCTTCCTGCGCAATTTCTGGCTCATGGTGAGGAGCGAATGGCATCGCTTCGGCTACGCCTGCGTCAATTTCGGCGCGCCGGTATCGATGCGCGCCTACTGCAGCGAGCGCAATCTCGACTTCCACAAGCTCGCGCCCGAGGACCGGAAACGGGAGATGGCCGGGCTCGGCAAGCACCTGATGGACGCCGTCGGGCGCATCGTGCCGGTGCTGCCGGTGCCGCTCATCGCCACCGTGTTCGTGCGCCACGGCGACAAGGCGATCTCGGAGCTGGAGCTGAAGACCGAGGTCGGTCAGCTGGTCGAGGCGCTGAGCGCGCGCGGTGCCCACGTCTACGTACCGCGCGAGGATTTCGACTACGCGGTGCGAGTGGGACTGCGCATGCTCACGCTGCGGCGGCTGGTGGGCGAGCGCGAGGGCCTGTTCTATGCCCAGGCGGATGAGATGCCGCTGCTGCACTACTACGCCAACTCGATCGCCCACCTGCTGTAAATGGGGTCAGAACAACATTTCCCGCTGCTTTTGGAAATATTGTTCTGACCCCATTTATCTGCGCCGTTTCAGGTCGCGGTTGGCGTCGAGCAGGTCCTGGCGCAGCTTCTCGCGCTCCTCGGGGGTGAAGCGCTGCTCGCGGCGGTGCTCGCTGCGCTCCATGCGCTCGCGGCGCATCGTCGAGCGCTCCTCGCGCGCACGCTCGCGCGGCTGCGCTTCCTGGCGCTCGACGCGCGCGCGGTCGCGCTCCTGGGCGAGCGCGGGCCCCTGCGCGAGCAGCAGCGAGGCGAGCAGCAGGAACGCGAGTCGTTTCATGGCAGGAGCATGATAAGGCGATTCGCGCGCGCTTTCTGTAACATTGCGTAACGCCATGGCCGAACTGAAAACCCGCATCCTGGTGGTCGACGACGACCAGCGCCTGCGCGACTTGCTGACGCGCTACCTCGGCGAGCAGAAGTTCGAGGTGCGCGCGGTGCGCGACGCGCCGGAGATGGACAAGCACCTCTCGCGCGAGCGCTACGATCTGCTGGTGCTCGACCTGATGCTGCCCGGGGAGGACGGCCTCGCCATCTGCCGGCGCCTGCGCGCCGCGGGCGGCGCCCCCGCCATCATCATGCTCACGGCGAAGGGCGACGAGGTGGACCGCATCGTCGGCTTGGAGATGGGCGCCGACGACTACCTGCCCAAGCCCTTCAACCCGCGCGAGCTGGTGGCGCGCATCAACGCCGTACTGCGCAGGAAGCCGCGCGGCGGCCCGCCGGGTGCGCCCGGCGCGGAAGACGGCGTGTATCGCTTCGGCGCCTTCGAGTTCAACCCGGCCACGCGCGAGCTGAAAAAGGACGCCAAGCCGGTGGCGCTCACCACCGGCGAGTACTCGGTGCTCAAGGTGCTGGTGGAGCACCCGCGCCAGCCGCTGTCGCGCGACAAGCTGATGGAGCTGGCGCGCGGCCGCGAGTACGAGGTGTTCGACCGCGCCATCGACGTGCAGATCTCGCGCCTGCGCAAGCTCGTCGAGCAAGACCCCGCGCACCCGCGCTACATCCAGACCGTCTGGGGGCACGGCTACGTCTTCGTACCCGACGGCAACCCGTAGATGACGCTGTTCTGGCGGTCGTTCCTGCTGATCGCCGCGCTGATCGTCGTTTCGGTCGTCGCCTCGTTTCAGATCCAGCAGGTCTACGAGCGCGAGCCGCGCGCGCGAGAGCTCGCGCAGCAGGCGGTGAGCGTGGTCAACCTGACGCGCGCCGCGCTGGTCAATGCCGATCCCTTCCGCCGGCGCGAGCTGCTCATCGAGCTGAACGAGCGCGAGGGCATCCGCGTCTACCCGGTGACCAACGCGGAGGAGCTCCGGCCGCTGCGCCCCGAGGGGCGGCTCGAGCGCGTCGCCGCGCGCGTGCGCGCGCAGCTCGGCCCGGCGACACGCTTCGCCGCGGCGCGCGACGGCATGCGCGGCTTCTGGGTCAGCTTCTTCATCGACGAGGACGAGTTCTGGGTGATGCTGCCGCGCGAGCGCTTCGAGCCCGAGCTCGGCCTGGGCTGGCTCGGCTGGGGCGCCCTGCTCCTCGCGCTCGCCCTGCTCGGCGCTTCGCTCATCGCCGCGACGCTGAGCCGCCCGTTGCGCGCACTCGCCGGCGCCGCGCGCCGCGTCGGCCACGGCGAAACGCCCGAGCCGCTCGCCGAGACCGGCCCGCGCGAGCTGGCGACGGTGTCCACGGCGTTCAACCGCATGGCGCGCGACCTCGAGGCGCTGGAGCGCGAGCGCGCCATGGTGCTCGCCGGCATCTCGCACGACGTGCGCACGCCGCTTTCGCGCCTGCGCCTCGCGCTGGAGATGAGCGGCGCCGAAGCCGCCGCGGCGCAGGGCATGAGCGCCGACATCGACGAGATGGACCAGGTGATCGGCCAGTTCCTCGAGTTCGCGCGCGGCGAGAACGAAGCTCGGGAAATCCAGGACCCCAGCCTCCTGCTCGAAGAGGTCGCCGAGCACTACGCGAAGCTCGGGAAGGACGTCCGGGTGCGCGCGCGCGCGATCGCGCCGTTCGCCTTGCAGCGCATGGCGCTGCGCCGCGCGATCTCCAACCTCGTCGACAACGCGCTGCGCTACGCGGGCGAGCCGGTCGAGGTCGAGGCGCGCATGGACGGCGGCCGTGCCGTCGTCGAGGTGCTCGACCGCGGCCCGGGCATTCCCGACGGCGAAGGCGAACGCCTCAAGCAGCCCTTCACGCGGCTCGACCCGGCGAGGAGCGGCCGCGGCGGCGCCGGGCTCGGCCTGGCGATCGTGGAGCGTGTGGCGCGCGCGCACGGTGGGCGGCTCGAGCTTCTGCCGCGGCCGGGCGGCGGGCTCACCGCACGCTTGTCGCTGGGGGCTTGACGCTCGTCAACGCGGTCCAGCCAGATTTTTGCTGCAATGCAACCTAAGAGAATGGAAGCGGTAAAATTAGCGTATATCCAGCATACGGATAGACGTGAAGGTTAGTGTGGCACTGTAATAGTGCAGCGCACCAACCGACCGCCTCAAGCGGCTCCTTCGAGCCCGTAGCGCTCGAGCACCTCGTAGCTTGGGCCTTCAGGCCCAAGGACCGAATTCACGAGCGTGAACTGAGTCACCGGCCACTCGAGGGCCGGCGGCGGGGACAGGGCGCGCGGCCGCCGCGCGTCCCGGATGAGCGTCACGTGGGCCCTGAATTCGCGCTCCTCGCCGAGCGAGCGCGCGAGCTGGGCCAGCGCCGGCGGGGTCTGCGCGGGGCCAACCCACACGATGCGGTTGTGCGCCCAGTAGCGCGAACGCTCCAGGGCGAAGGATGAAGCCGCACACCGCGCGCTCCGCGCCAGGTTGCGTGCTGCGACAGGGTCCGCGTCGCCCAGGAATGAAAGCGTCAGGTGGATGAGCTCCTGCCGGGTCGCGCGACCGCCGCACGCTTTGCCCACCTCCCCCGCCCAGCGCGCCAGCGCCTCCGCCACCCCGGCAGGCGGCCAAGAGGCGAAGAACAATCGCATCAGCGCTCTGCGAAATGCCGGCGCGTCAGCGCCGCGAGCGCCTTGAGCGCCGGGTCGGCGGACCTTTCGAGCTCGGCGGCGATCAGCTCCTGCTCGCGCCGGCCGCGGTTCTGCGACAGCTTCCAGCGCGTCTCGAGCCGCGTCACCGCGATGTCGAAGGTGACGATGCCCTCCAGCATGCTGGCCACGTACTCGGCGCGCAGCGCATCGAATTTCGGCAGCCACCCGGGATCGAGCTCCGCCACCAGCGCGCGCTGTGCCGCGTGCTTCACCGCCTTGTCGGTGGTGACGCGCGCGGTGCCGTAGGCGTGCACCGCGGCGTAGTTCCAGGTAGGCACGCGCTCGGTCGCCTCGTACCAGCGCGGCGAGACGTAGGCGTGCGGGCCGGAGAACACCACCAGCACCTCGTCCTCGAAGAATTCCTTCCACTGCGGATTGGGCTTCGCCATGTGCGAGTGGATGACGATGCCGCTGCTGCCGTCGGCGACGGTCACCGGGAGGTGCGAGGCGAGCGGCACGCCGCCCGTGGCGGTGACCAGCAGCGCGAAGCTGTTGGCGCGCATGACATCGATCAGCTCGCGGCGCTCTGCCACGCGGTTGTACGGCGGCGAATACATGTCAGCGCTCCTCGACCAGGGCCACCGCCAGGGCGGCGATGCCTTCGCCGCGGCCGGTGAAGCCGAGCCCCTCGGTGGTGGTGGCCTTCAGGTTGATCGCGGCCGGCGCGACGCCCAGGTCGGCGGCGATGTTCCCGGTCATGCGCGCGAAATGCGGCGTCATGCGCGGCGCCTGCGCGACGATCGTCGCGTCCACGTTCACCACGCGCAGCTTCAGCGCGGCGAGCTTGCGCGCCACGTCGCGCAGCAGCATGCGGCTGTCGATCTCCGAGTACTGCGCATCGGTGTCCGGGAAGTGCCGGCCGATGTCGCCGAGGCCCGCGGCGCCGAGGAGCGCGTCGCAGATCGCGTGCAGCAGCACGTCGGCATCCGAATGCCCCTCCAGCCCCAGGTGATAGGGGATCTCCACGCCGCCGAGCACGAGCTTGCGGCCCGCGACCAGCGCATGCACGTCGAAGCCCTGGCCGATTTTCATGCTGCGCGCCGCGCCAGGATCGCCTCGGCGATCGCCAGGTCTTGCGCGTAGGTGACCTTGAGGTTTTCGCGGCTGCCGGCGACCAGCCGCGGCTTGAGGCCCATCTGCTCGATGGCGCTCGCCTCGTCGGTGATCGTGCCCTTCGCCTTGCCCAGCGCCTCGGCAAGCAGGGCCGCGCGGAACATCTGCGGCGTCTGCGCGAGCCACAGCTGCGCGCGATCCTCGGTGCCCGCCACGCGCTGCGCGCCGGCCTCGTCCTTGCCTGCGCGCTTCACGGTCTCCGCCACGGGCAGCGCGAGGATGCCGCCGATCTCGTCGTTGCGGCACTCCTCGTACAGCCGCGCGAGGTCGGCCGCGGGCAGGCAGGGCCGCGCCGCATCGTGCACCAGCACCCAGTCGTCCGCATCCACCGCCGCCATCGCCGCCACCAGGCCGTTGTACACCGAATCGTGCCGGGTCTCGCCGCCGCAATACAGCGGCGCGATCCTGCCCGCGAACGCGCTCCAGTCGCAGCCCTGGAAGGCGGTATCGCCCGGCGCCAGCACGACGAACACCGTTTCCACGGGCGCGCGGCACACCGCGGCCACCGCATGCCAGAGCATCGGCCGGCCCGCGAGCGCGGCGTATTGCTTGGGCTGCGCGCCGGCGGCGCGGCTGCCGCTGCCCGCCGCGGGAATCAGCGCAAAGCAGCGCAAGGCGGAGCCCTCATGGATGCGCCCAAGTATAAACGGGCGCGGCCGCCGCGCCCGCGGGCCTCAGCGCCGCCGCCCGAGCGCGCCCGCGAGCTCGCGGTGCGCGCACCGCAGGAGCGCTTCGGTGCTCGCCCAGTCGATGCACCCGTCGGTCACCGACACGCCGTAGCGCAGCCTGGAGAGATCCGCGGGAATGTCCTGGCGGCCGGCCTCGAGATTCGACTCGAGCATCAGGCCGACGATCGAGCGATTGCCCTCGAGGATCTGGTGCACGCAGTCCTGGAACACGAGCGGCTGCAGCGCGGGGTTCTTCATCGAGTTGGCGTGCGAGCAGTCGATCGCGATGCTGGGCGCGAGGCCCGCCTGCTCGAGCGCGCGCTCCGCGATGCGCACGCTCACCGAATCGTAGTTCGGGCCGCCGCTGCCGCCGCGCAGCACGAGGTGCCCGTGCGCGTTGCCCTTGGAGCGGATAACGCTCGTCTTCCCGGCCGCGTTCACGCCGAGGAAGCCGTGCGGCCGCGCCGCAGCGCGGATGGCGCTGATCGCGGCCTCGAGCCCGCCGTCGGTGCCGTTCTTGAACCCCACCGGCGCCGACAGGCCGCTCGCCATCTCGCGGTGGGTCTGCGACTCCGCGGTGCGCGCGCCGATCGCGTACCAGGAGATCAGCTCCGAGAGGTACTGCGGGCAGATCGGGTCGAGCGCCTCCGAGCCGGCCGCCACGTCCAATTCGGCGATCTGCATGAGCAGCGCGCGCGCGCGCTCGATGCCCTCGTCGATGCGGAACGAATCGTCCATGCGCGGGTCGTTGATGAAGCCCTTCCAGCCGACCGTAGTGCGCGGCTTCTCGAAGTACACGCGCATCACGAGAACCAGCGTCTCGCGCACCTCATCGGCCAGGCGCCGCAGCCGGCGCGCGTACTCGAGCGCCGCCGCCGGGTCGTGGATCGAGCACGGTCCGACGATGACGAACAGGCGCGGGTCGGCGCGCCCGAGGATGGCGCGGATCGTGTCTCTCGCCTCGAGCACCGTGCGCGCGGCCGCGTCGCCGAGCGGCAGCCGCTCCTGGATCTCCGCGGGCGACGGGATCTCGAGCATGCGCTCGACGTTGACGTTGTCGAGCAGCGCTTCGAGCGGGCTGCGGCGCGCGTTCATGGCGCGAAGCCTACACCCTGCCCGGCCCGGCTCGTATAATTCCGCGCCCCATCGTCGCCCATGCATCGCGACCCGATCGCGCCGTCGCCCTCGCCCGCTGCCCGCCTCGCCGGCTCGGCGGACGCGCTCGCCTTGTGCCGCCTCGCCGAGCGCGTAGCGCCCCTCGCCGTGGTGAGCGCCACGGCGCGCGACGCGCAGCGCCTGGTCGAGGAGATGGCCTGGTTCGCGCCGCGACTGCGCGTGTGCCTGCTGCCCGACTGGGAGACGCTGCCCTACGACGCGTTCTCGCCGCACCAGGATCTCGTCTCCGAGCGACTCGCCACGCTCTATCGCATCCAGCGCGGCGAGTTCGACGTCGCGGTGGTGCCGGCGCAGACCGCGCTGGTGCGCCTGTGCCCGCCGTCGTACCTCGCCGCGCGCACGTTCTTCCTCGAGCAGAACACGCGGCTGGATGCCGATGCGCTGAAGGCACAGCTCGCGACCGCGGGCTACCGGCACGTGACGCAGGTCGTGGCCCCCGGCGAGTTCTGCATCCGCGGCGGGCTGATCGACCTCTTTCCCACCGGCAGCCAGCTGCCCTACCGGCTCGACCTCGACGACGAGCGCATCGACAGCATCCGCACGTTCGACGTCGATACGCAGAGAACGCTCTACCCGGTGCAGGAAGTGCGCATGCTGCCGGCGCGCGAGTTCCCGCTCGACGAGGCCGGGCGCGCGAAATTCAGGAGCCGCTGGCGGGAGATCTTCGAGGGCGATCCGTCGAAGAAGGGCCTGTACCGCGACGTCTCCAACGGCGTCGCCGCCGCGGGCGTCGAGTATTACCTGCCGCTGTTCTTCGACGCCGTGGCGACGATCTTCGACTACCTGCCGCGCGAGGCGGCGCTCGCGCGCCACGGCGACGTGCCCGGAGCGGTGGACGCCTTCTGGCGCGATGCCGCTTCGCGCTACAAGCTGCTCGGCGGCGAGCGCGAGCGGCCGCTGCTGCCGCCGGCGAGCATCTTCGTGCCGGCGGAGGAATTCCACGTCGCGGCGCGCGCGCGGCAGCGCGCGCAGCCCGAATCGGTGCTGGCGAGCGCGCCGCTGCCGCCGCTCGCCGTGGACCGGCGCGCGCAGGACCCGCTCGCCGGCTTCAAGCGCTTTCTCGAATCCTGCGTCCTGCGCGTGCTGGTGGCCGCCGAGTCGCCGGGGCGGCGCGAAACCCTGCTCGCCACCTTCGCCGAGTACGGGCTCGCCCCCGCCGCCGTGGCGGATTTCGGCGCCTGGTCGGCGTCGCAGGAGCGCTTTGCGATCACGGTGGCGCCGCTCGCCGCGGGCTTCGCGCTGCCCGCCGAGGGCTGGTGCGTGGTCACCGAGGCCGAGCTCTACGCGGGCACGGTGCGCCGGCGCGCGCGCGACGCGCTGAAAGCAAGCTCGGTCGAAGGAATGCTGCGCGACCTCTCCGAGCTGCGCATCGGCGACCCGGTGGTGCACGCGCAGCACGGCATCGGCCGCTACCAGGGCCTGGTCGGATTGGACCTCGGTGAAGGCGCCACGGAGTTCCTGCACCTGCAGTACGACGGCGGCGACAAGCTCTACGTCCCGGTATCGCAGCTCGCCGTCATCTCGCGCTATTCGGGCGCCGAGGCCGAGGCCGCGCCGCTGCACAGGCTGGGCAGCGGCCAGTGGGACAAGGCCAAGGCGCGCGCGGCGAAGCAGGTGCGCGACACCGCCGCCGAGCTCCTCGCCCTGTACGCGCGGCGCGCGGCGCGCGAAGGGCACGCGTTCCGCGTGCAGCCGCACGATCTGGACGCGTTCGCCGCCGGCTTCGGCTTCGAGGAGACGCCCGACCAGGCCGCCGCCATCCAGGCGGTGGTCGAGGACATGGCCTCGGGCAAGCCGATGGACCGCCTGATCTGCGGCGACGTCGGCTTCGGCAAGACCGAGGTGGCGCTGCGCGCGGCGTTCGTCGCCGTCGCCGACAGCAAGCAGGTGGCGATCCTGTGCCCGACGACGCTGCTTGCCGAGCAGCATTTCCAGACCTTCGGCGACCGCTTCGCGGACTGGCCGGTGAGAATCGCCGAGCTGTCGCGCTTTCGCACCGCGAAGCAGGCCGCTGCCACGCTGCAGGCGCTCGCCGCCGGCAGCATCGACATCGTCATCGGCACGCACAAGCTCCTGCAGCGCGACGTCAAGTTCCAGCGCCTGGGGCTCGCCATCATCGACGAGGAGCACCGCTTCGGCGTGCGCCAGAAGGAGGCGCTGAAGGCCTTGCGCGCCGAGGTCGACGTGCTCACGCTCACCGCGACGCCGATCCCGCGCACGCTCGCGCTCTCGCTCGAGGGCCTGCGCGAATTCTCGGTGATCGCCACCGCGCCGCAGAGGCGCCTCGCCATCAAGACCTTCGCCGCGCCCTTCTCCGAGGGCCTGATCCGCGAGGCGGCGCTGCGGGAGCTGAAGCGCGGCGGCCAGGTGTACTTCCTGCACAACGAGGTCGACACCATCCAGCCGATGCGCGAGCGCCTGGCGCAGCTGCTGCCCGAGGCGCGCATCGCCGTCGCGCACGGGCAGATGCGCGAGCGCGAGCTCGAGCGCGTGATGCGCGACTTCTACGCGCAGCGCCACAGCCTGCTTGTCTGCACCACCATCATCGAGACCGGCATCGACGTGCCCACCGCCAACACCATCGTCATCCACCGCGCCGACAAGTTCGGCCTGGCGCAACTGCACCAGCTGCGCGGGCGCGTCGGCCGCTCGCACCACCAGGCCTACGCCTACCTCCTCACGCCGCCCGAGGGGGCGCTCTCGGTGGCGGCGAAGAAACGTCTCGAAGCCATCCAGATGATGGAGGAGCTCGGCTCGGGCTTCTACCTCGCGATGCACGACCTGGAGATCCGCGGCGCGGGCGAAGTGCTGGGCGAGTCGCAGTCGGGCGAGATCCAGCAGGTGGGCTTCAACCTGTACGCGCAGATGCTCGAGCGCGCCGTGCGCGCGCTGCAGTCCGGGCGCGCCGTGGACCTGGAGCAGCCCCTCGACGTCGCCACCGAGATCAACCTGCACGCGCCCGCGCTCCTGCCCGAGGCCTACTGCAGCGACGTGCACGAGCGCCTCACGCTCTACAAGCGCATGGCCAACTGCGAGACGCGCGGCGAGCTCGACGAGCTGCGCGAGGAGCTCGTCGATCGCTTCGGGCCGCTGCCCGAGCCGGCGCGCGCGCTGCTCGAATGCCACGTGCTGCGGCTCGCCGCGCGGCCGCTGGGCGTGGCGCGCGTCGACGCCACGCACGAGACGGCGCTCGTGCAGTTCGTGCAGCAGCCGCCGATCGACGGCGCGAAGATCATCGCGCTGGTGCAGAGCCGCAAGGACCTGCGCCTGTCCGGGCCGCAGCGGCTGCGCCTGGAGGCGAAGATGCCCGGCTGGCCCGAGCGCGCGCAGGCGGTGCGCGAGCTGCTCGGCCAGCTCGCGGCGTGAACCTCGTCCTGCAAGGGCCGGGGGCCGTCGCCGCGCACGCGGCCGAGGCCGCGCGCCTGTGCGGCGCGCGCGATGTCGAGCAGCTCGCGGCAGGCGCATTCCGGCTGCATGGCGCCGAGAGGAACGCGGCGGTGATCGAGTGGTGCCATGAGCACGAGCTCGACTGCGCCTGGGTACCGGAGGGGCGCGGGCTCGCCGAGCTGCGCCTGGTGGCGATGGACATGGATTCCACGCTCGTCACCATCGAGAGCATCGACGAGATGGGCGACATGCTCGGCATCAAGGACCGCGTCGCCCTGATCACCGCGCAGGCGATGCGCGGCGAGATCGACTACGCCGAGTCGCTGCGGCGCCGGGTCGCACTGCTTGCCGGGCTCGAGGAAGCGGCGCTGGAGCGGATCTGCGAGCAGCGCATGCACCTTTCGCCGGGCGCCGAGGCGCTGGTGCGCCGCTGCCGGGAGCGCGGCATCCGCACCCTGCTCGTCTCCGGCGGCTTCGATTTCTTCACCACGCGGCTGCAGCAGCGGCTCGGCATCGATGCGGTGCTGTCCAACGCACTCGAGATCGAGCGCGGGCGCCTCACCGGGCGCGTGCTCGGCCCGATCGTGGATGGCCGCGCCAAGGCCGAGAAACTGCGCGAGGAGATGCGCCGGCTGGGCCTGAGGCGCGAGCAGTCACTCGCCATCGGCGACGGCGCGAACGACATTCCCATGATGTCCGTGGCGGGCACTTCGATCGCCTACCGCGCCAAACCCGCGGTACGCGCGCACGCCACGTACGCGCTCGATTACGCCCCGCTGGACGGCGTTCTGCACCTGTTCATTTAGGCTAGGATGACTGCTTTCACAGTGGGGGGCCCATGGCCGACACCGTGAAGTACGTCCTCGACGAAACGCGCATACCGAAGCGCTGGTACAACCTCGTGGCGGATCTGCCCTCGCCGCCGCCGCCGGTGTTGCACCCCGGTACGAAGCAGCCGGTGGGGCCGGATGACCTGGCGCCGCTGTTCCCGATGGCGCTCATCGGCCAGGAAGTCTCGACCGAGCGCGAAATTGACATCCCGGAGCCGGTGCGCGAGATCTACAGGCAGTGGCGCCCGACGCCGCTTTACCGAGCGCGGCGCCTCGAGCGAGCGCTGCAGACGCCGGCGAAGATCTATTACAAGTACGAGGGCGTCTCGCCGGCGGGCAGCCACAAGCCGAACACCGCGGTGGCGCAGGCCTTCTACAACAAGGAAGCGGGCATCAAGAAGATCACCACCGAGACCGGCGCCGGCCAGTGGGGCTCGGCGCTCGCCTTCGCCGGCGCGCTCTTCGGCATCGAGATCAAGGTGTTCATGGTGCGCGTGTCGTACAACCAGAAGCCCTACCGGCGCGCGCTGATGGAGACCTACGGCGCGCAGTGCATCGCTTCGCCCTCGGACCAGACCAATTCGGGCAAGGCGATCCTCGCGCAGCGAAAGGACCATCCGGGGAGCCTCGGCATCGCGATCTCGGAAGCGGTCGAAGTCGCCGCGACCCACGACGACACCAAGTACGCCCTCGGCTCGGTGCTCAACCACGTGCTCATGCACCAGACCGTGGTCGGGCAGGAAGCGATGCTGCAGCTCGAGATGGCGGGCGACGATCCCGACGTGCTGGTGGGCTGCACCGGCGGCGGCTCGAACTTCGCCGGCCTGGCATTCCCCTTCCTCGGCGCGCAACTGCGCGGCGGCAAGAAACGCCGCATTGTCGCCATCGAGCCCGCGGCCTGCCCGAGCCTGACGCGCGGCAAATACGCCTACGACTTCGGCGACACCGCGCACCTCACGCCGCTGGTCAAGATGCACACGCTCGGCTCGACCTTCACGCCGCCGGGGTTTCACGCCGGCGGGCTGCGCTACCACGGCATGTCACCCCTCGTGTCGCACTGCAAGCAGCTCGGGCTTCTCGAAGCGCGCGCCTATCACCAGAAGGAATGCTTCGACGCGGGCGTGCAGTTCGCGCGCGCCGAAGGCATCCTGCCCGCCCCCGAGGCGAACCACGCCGTGAAGGGCGCGATCGACGAGGCGCTGCGCTGCAAGAAGGAAGGCAAGTCGCAGGTGATCCTGTTCAACCTCTGCGGCCACGGCCACTTCGACATGCAGGCGTACATGGACTACTTCAGCGGCAAACTGGTCGATGAGGAGTACGACGAGAGCGAGCTCGCGATGGCGCTTGCCGGGCTGCCGTCGGTGAAGGCGGCGTAATCCAGGTCGTCCTCTAGATCACGAACGCGGCGGCACCGCCCCCTTGCGCTCGACGATCAGCCCGTAGTGCTGCGGCTCGCGGTGCCTGGCGAAATCGAACACCGTTCTCTTGTAGGAGTTGCCCAAGTCGAGGTCGCAGCGCGCAAGCGCCAGTTCGTCGCCGAGCGTGCTGCACGCGCCGACGATCTCCCCCGAGGGCGCGACGATGATCGAGTTGCCGATCTGGTCGACGCCTTCCTCGCACCCCGCTTTGGCGACGCCCACCACCCAGGTGGCGTTCTGATAGGCGGCCGATTGCATCACCAGAGAATTGTGGAAGTTGGACAGGTTGTCGTGCTCGGGCGCGGGCGGGTTGTGCACCGGCGTGTTGTAGCCGAGCAGCACCATCTCCACCCCCTGCAGCCCCATCACGCGGTAGGTTTCCGGCCAGCGCCGGTCGTTGCAGATGCACATGCCGAACAGCCCGCCGAAGGCGCGGAACACGGGGAAGCCGAGGTTGCCGGTCTCGAAGTAGCGCTTTTCCAGGTGCTGGAAGCGGCGCCACGGCTCGTGCTCGGCGTGGCCCGGCAGATGCACCTTGCGATACTTGCCGATGAGGTTTGCCGACTTGTCTACGAGGATCGAGGTGTTAAAGCGCCGCACTCGAGCCTGTTCTGTCACGAGCTCCGCGTAGCCGAGGTAGAAGCCGATGCCGAGCTTCTTCGCCGCGTCGAACAGCGGCTGCGTCTCGGGCCCGGGCATGCTGTGCTCGAACCAGGAATCGACCTCCTCCTGCCGTTCGAAGTACCAGCGCGGGAAGAACGTCGTCAGCGCGAGCTCGGGATAGACGACCAGGTCGCAACCGTGCGACCTGGCCTGCTGCATGAGCGCTATCAGGCGCGCCACCACCTGCCCGCGCGGTTCGTTGCGTGCGATCGGTCCAAGCTGGGCGGCACCGACGGTGACGATTCGACTCATCGGGAAGCGAGCTCCATGAGAGTGTGCAGCAGCACGTTGGCGCCAGCGGCAAGATCGGCCGGCGCCGTGTGCTCCGCGGGATTGTGGCTGATGCCCTTGACGCTCGGCACGAACACCATCGACGCGGGACAGATGCGCGCGAGCATCTGCGCGTCGTGGCCCGCGCCGGAGGTCATGCGCCGGTGAGAGCAGCCCAGGCGCGCGGCGTGCGACTCGATCATGCGCGCCACGTCGTCATCGAACTGCACGGGCTCGAAGCGCGCCAGGCGCCTGGTGTCGATCGTCACGCTCTCGGCGCGCGCCAGCTCCTCGAGGAATCTCGACAGCCGCCGCTCGGCCTCCTGCAGCAGCAGCTCCTCGGTGTTGCGCAGATCGACGCTCAGGCGTGCGCGTGCCGCAATGACGTTGATCAGGTTGGGATGCAGGTCCACCTTGCCCATCGTGCATACCTGGTTGCCGCCGAGCTCGCTCGCGAGCTGGCGCAGGAACACGCCGATCGCCGCGGCGCAATAGCCGGCGTCACGGCGCAGGCGCATGGGCGTGGTGCCCGCATGGTTGGACTGGCCAGTGATCGTCACTTCCTGCCAGGAGATGCCCTGCAGGTTCTCCACCGCGCCGATGGTGATGCCCTCCTCGTCGAGCACCGGGCCCTGCTCGATGTGCAGCTCGACGTACGCGTGCGGCCTGTGCAGGCCGAGCGGCGCGCCGCCGTCGTAGCCGATGCGCGCCAGCTCGTCGCCAAGCCGCTCGCCGTCGATCGAAACCGTGTCGAGCGCCGCCCGCAGATCCAGGTCGCCGACATAGACCAGCGAGCCGAGCATGTCGGGCGCAAACCGCGCGCCCTCTTCGTCAGTGAACACCGCAACGACGAGGGGGCGCTGCGTCGCGAACCCGGCATCGTTCAGGGTCTGCACAACTTCGAGGCCGCCGAGCACGCCGAGATTGCCGTCATAGCGCCCGCCGGTGCGCACCGTATCGATATGCGAGCCGGTCATCACCGGCGCCACGTCGCGCAGTCCGCGGCGCAAGCCGAAGATGTTGCCGATCGCATCGACCGCCACCTCGAGGCCCAGTTCGCGCATCCAGGACACCACCCGATCGCGCCCCGCCTTGTCCTCGTCGCTTAACGCGAGCCGGCAGCAGCCGCCGCCCTCGATCGCGCCGATCTGCGCGAGGGCCTCCAGCCGCCGCAAGAGGCGATCGGCGTCGACGCGCAGCGCCTCTGTCCTCATGCGGCGAGCACCTCCTCGGCGCTGCGCCCGACGATGCGCGCATAGATCTCCGGGTCGGTGTCGCCCTCGCTGCCGAGCAGCAGCACGCGCGAGCTCGTATCGAGCCCGAGCGTGCCGAGCATCACGGCCTTGCCCTGCACCGCGAAGAGCGCCGCCAGCCCGGCCGCTCCGGTCTCTCCCGACACGATCGCGGCATCGCCTGGCGCCGGATGCGCAAAGGCGCGCACGCCTTCCAGCGCCCAGGCATCGTCGATCGCCACCACGGCATCGGCGCCCGTCTCGAGGATCTCCCAGCCGAGCTCGGAGACTTCGCCGCAAGCGAGGCCCGCCATCACGGTGTCGAGCTCGCCCGTCACCGCCACCGGCTTGCCGGCGGCGATGCTGCGGTAGAAACAATCGGCCTTGGTCGGCTCGACAATCGCGAAACGCGGGCGCCGCTCGCCCCAGCGCAGCCAGAAGCTCGCGCACATCGCCGCGGCGAGCGCCCCGACGCCCGCCTGCACGAACACGTGCGTCGGGATCGCGTCGCCGAGCTGCGCGACGATCTCGCTCGCCATCACGCCGTAGCCGTGCATCACGTCGGTGGGCACGTCGCGGTATCCCTCGTAGGACGTGTCCGACACGACGAACCAGCCGTTGCGCGCGGCGCTCGCCGCCGCGTGGCGCACGGCGTCGTCGTAGTTGCCTTTCACGCGCAGCACCTCGGCGCCGTAGCGCGCGATCGCTGCGCGGCGTGCCTCGCTCACCGTCTCGTGGATGAAGATCGTGCACTTGCAGCCAAAGAGCTGCGCCCCCCAGGCGACCGAGCGGCCGTGGTTGCCGTCGGTGGCGCAAGTCACCGTGATCTCCTGCGGGGACACCCCCGGGTGGCGCTCGAGCAAGCGCCGCACCGCGTAGGCGCCGCCTAGCGCCTTGAAGCTCTTCAGCCCGAAGCGCCCGCGTTCGTCCTTGTACCAGAGCTTGGCGAGGCCGAGCTGCGCCGCCCGCCCAGGCAGCGCGGCAAGCGGCGTCGGCGCATAGCCGGGCCAGGACGCGATCTCGCGCTCGGCCGCCGCGAAGCCCGCGGCGTCGAGCACTGCCGCGCGCTTCGCGCCGTACGCCTCGCCGCGCGCCGCGGCGCGCGGATTGGCCAGCACACGGACCTCCGCGCCGCTCATGCCGCCGCCGCGACCACGGGAATGTCGCGCAGATGGCAGGCGACGAAGTGGCCGGGGCGCACTTCCTTCATCGCCGGCTCCTCCACCCTGCAGCGCGCCTCGGCATACGGGCAGCGCGTGTGGAAACGGCAGCCCGGCGGCGGCGTGATGGGGCTCGGCACATCGCCCGAGAGGATGATGCGTTTCTGCTTCATCCCCGGGTCCGGCACGGGCACCGCCGAGAGCAGCGCTTCGGTGTAGGGGTGCTGCGGGTCGCGGAACAGCGATTTCTTGTCGGTCAACTCGACCAGCTTGCCGAGGTACATGACCGCCACGCGGTGGCTGATGTGCTCGACCACGGCAAGATCGTGTGCGACGAACAGGTACGAAACGCCGAATTCCGCCTGCAGATCCCCGAGCAGGTTGATGACCTGCGCCTGCACCGACACATCGAGCGCCGACACGGGCTCGTCGCAGACGATCAGCTTGGGCTTGAGCGCCAGCGCGCGTGCGATACCCAGGCGCTGGCGCTGGCCGCCCGAGAACTCGTACGGGAACTTCACCAGCTGGTCTTCGCGCAGGCCGACCTTTGCAAACAGCCAGGCCACGCGCTCCTTCACCTGCGCCGCGGAGACGTCCTCGTAATTGCGGATGGGCTCGGCCACGATGTCCGCGGCGCGCAGGCGCGGGTTGAGCGAGGAATACGGATCCTGGAACACCGCCTGCAGCTCGCGCCGGAACGGCCGCATGCCGGCGCGGTCGAGCGCGTCGATGCGCTCGCCGCGCCACTCGATCACGCCGCTCGTCGGGTCGATGAGGCGCAGGATGGTCTTGCCCGCCGTCGATTTGCCGCAGCCCGACTCGCCCACCAGCCCCAGCGTCTCGCCCTGGCGGATCCAGAAGCTGATGCCGTCGACCGCGTGCACGCGCCCGGCAGCGCGCCCGAACACGCCCTTATTCACCGGAAAATACTTGCGCAGGTCCTTCACCTCGAGCAGCACGTCGCCCGGCGCCGGGCCGGTATCGGTCGCCGTGCTCATGGTGCGGCGCCCGGCAGATTCTTCGACTCCCAGCACGCCGACCAGTGCCCGGGCGCCTGCTCTTCGAGCGGCGGGTACTCGGCGCGGCAGCGAGTGCGCGCGTAGGGGCAGCGCGGCTCGAACACGCAGCCGGCGATTTCCTCCTTGAGCGAGGGCACCATGCCGGGGATCTCGGTCAGGCGCTTCTTCCCGATCGCGTCGACCACGGCGTCCTCGAGGCGCGGAATCGAGCCGAGCAGCCCGAGGGTGTAGGGATGCCGCGGCCGCTCGAACAGCGCCTCGACCGATGCCTCCTCGACCTTGCGTCCGGCGTACATCACCACCACGCGTTGCGCCATCTCGGCCACCACCCCGAGGTCGTGGGTGATCAGCACGATCGCGGCGCCGGTCTTCGCCTTGAGCTCGCGCATCAGGTCGAGGATCTGCGCCTGGATGGTCACGTCGAGCGCCGTGGTCGGCTCGTCGGCGATGAGCAGCTTGGGGTTGCACGAGAGCGCCATGGCGATCATCACGCGCTGTCGCATGCCGCCCGAGAGCTCGTGGGGGTACTGCTTCACGCGCCGCCTGGACTCGGAAATCTTCACCAGCTGCAGCATCTCGACCGCGCGCTCGGCGGCGTGCTTCCGGTCCATGCCCTGGTGCAGCACCAGCGTCTCGGCGATCTGCCGGCCGATCGTCAGCACCGGGTTGAGCGAGGTCATCGGCTCCTGGAAGATCATCGAGATCTCGTTGCCGCGGATGCGGCGCATCTCGGCATCCGGGAGCTCGAGCAGGTTGCGGCCGTTGAACAGCACCTCGCCGCCGACGATCCTGCCCGGCGGCGAGGCGATCAGCCGCAGGATGGAAAGCGCCGTCACGCTCTTGCCGCAGCCCGACTCGCCCACCACGGCGAGCGTTTCGCCCGGATCGAGGCGGCACGACACGCCGTCCACCGCGCGTACCACGCCGTCGCGCGTGAAGAAATGCGTCTTCAGCTCCCGGATCTCGAGCAACGGCGCGCGCTCGGGCGCATTCATCGTCTTACATGCGCCGCGCGAGGCGCGGATCGAGCGCGTCGCGCATGCCGTCGCCGAGCAGGTTGACCGCCAGCACGGTGAGCGAGAGGAAAATGCCCGGGAACAGGATCAGGTAGCCCGCGATCTGGAACAGGCTGCGCGCCTCGGCCATCACGTTGCCCCAGCTCGGTATGTTCGGCGGCGTGCCCGCGCCGATGAACGACAGGATCGCCTCGGTGATCATCGCCGAGGCAAAAATGTAGGTGCCCTGCACCAGCAGCGGCGCGACCGTATTGGGCAGGATGTGGCGCACCAGCGTGCGCGCAATGCCGGTGCCCGCCGCGGTTGCCGCCTCGACGAACGGCTGCTCGCGCAGGCTCAACACGAGGCTGCGCACCAGCCGCACCACGCGCGGCACTTCCGACAGGGTGATCGCGAAGATCACGTTCTCCAGGCTCGCCTGCGTGAGCGCCATCAACGAGATCGCAAGCAGCACCGCGGGGATCGACATCAGGCCGTCCATCACCCTCATCAGGATGGCGTCGATCCAGCGCACGAAGCCGGTCAGCATGCCGAGCGCAAGCCCCAGCACGGTGGACAGGATCGCCACCGCGATCCCGACCGTGAGCGACACGCGCGCGCCATAGACGACGCGGCTGTAGACATCGCGGCCGAGCATGTCGGTGCCGAACCAGTACTCGCCCGAGGGCGGCTTGAGGCGCCTGACCGGCGAGAGCGCCTGCGGGTCCACCGTCCACAGCCAGGGCGCGGCAATCGCCGCGGCGACCATCACGAGCAGCAGCACCCCGCCAAGGATGGCCGTCGGGTGGCGGCGAAAGGCGTCCCTGAAACCCCGCCACATCGGCGAGACGGAACGCGGCGCGGCAAGCGCGGCGGGTACGGCGCTCATTCAGGTGGCGCGCATCTAATACCGGATGCGCGGATCGAGGAACGTGTAGCTCATGTCCACCGCGAGGTTGATCAGCACGTACACGCCCGAGAACAGCAGCGTCACCGCCTGGATGATCGGATAGTCGCGGCGCAGGATCGCGTCCACCGTCAAGCGCCCGATGCCGGGGATCGCGAATACGGTCTCGGTGACCACGACCCCGGAAATGAGCAGTGCAATGCCGATGCCGATCACGGTCACGATCGGCACCGAAGCGTTCTTCAGCGCGTGGCCGAGCAGCACCTGGTTGGACGACAGGCCCTTGGCCTGCGCGGTGCGGATGTAGTCCTGCGACAGCACGTCGAGCATCGTGGCGCGCGTAATGCGCGCGATCAATGCCATGTAGACGGTTCCCAGCGCCGCCGAGGGCAGAATCATGTGGGAGAGAAACGGCCACCAGCCCTCATTGATCGAGCGATAGCCCTGCACCGGCAGCCAGCCGAGCTGCACGGAGAACAACATGATCAGCAGGTAAGCGATCACGAACACCGGGATCGAGAAGCCCAGCACCGAAAAACCCATCACGCTGCGATCGATCCAGGTGCCCACTTTCCAGGCGGCGACCACGCCCATCGGCACCGCTAGCGCGATGGTGACGATCAGCGTGCACACGGTCAGCGCAACTGTGGGCTCGATGCGCTGGCCGATCAGCCGCGCCACCGGCAGTCCGGTGAAAATGGACACGCCCAGGTCGCCGTGCGCCAATGCCCACAGCCAGTTGCCGAAGCGCACCATGTAGGGTTCGTCAAGCCCGAGCTTCGCGCGGATGCGCGCGATATCCTCGGCGGTGGCAATATCCCCGGCAATCACCGCCGCCGGGTCGCCCGGACTGATATACAGCAGCGAGAAGACGAACAGCGCGACCACCCCCATGACGGGGATGGTCGCAAGCAGTCGTCTTATGAAGTACGCGAACATGCGTCAGTTCGCGACGGGCAGCAGCGCTACTTCTTGTCCACGTTCCACATCAGGTTCATCGGCGACACCAGCAGGCCGGAAAGGTTGGTGCGGTAGGCGGTGGGAATGGTGAACTGCGCCGTCGGGATGTAAGGCACCGTGGTCCACGCCCTGAGCTGCATCTGCTGCGCGATTTTCTTCTGCGCCGCGAGGTCCGGAGCTTCGAACCACGCGTCGCGCAGCTTCTCCATCTCCGGATCGTTGGGCCAGCCGAACCAGGCCTTCTCCCCGGCGCCGCGCAGCGCGGCATTGAGCGCCGGTGTCGCCAGGTCGGGTCCCACCCACCAGGTATGGAAGATCGACCAGCCGCCCTTCTCGACGGGCTCCTTGGAAGAGCGGCGCGTGATCAGCGTGCCCCAGTCGCCGGCCTGCAGCTCCGCATTCAGCCCGATCTTCTTCAGCAGCTCGGTGGTGATCAGGGCCTGCGGATGAACGATCGGCTGATCGGTGGCATCGAGCACGACGACCTTCTCACCCTTGTAGCCCGACTCCTTGACCAGCCTCCTGGCCTTCTCGAGGTCCCGCTTGCCGCTCAGCACCGCTGAGCCCGCGTCGCTCGCGAGCGGCGTGCCGCAGGTGAAGTAGGACGCGCAGGGCTTGCCGTTCTTCGGATCGCCCGCGATGCCGATGGCGTAGTCCTGCTGGTCCACGACATAGAGCAGTGCCTGGCGAAGCTTCTGGTTGTTGAACGGCGGCTGCAGGTGATTGAAGCGGATCATGCCGATCGAGCCGAGCGGGTCGGTGTTCTCGATCTTGATGTCCTTGTTCTTCGAGAGCAGCGGAACCAGGTCCGAGGGCAACTGCTGCCACCAGTCCACTTCACCGGCATTGATCGCGTTGGCCGCGGTGGCCGAGTCGGGGATGTAGAGCCACTCGACGCGATCCACCTTCACCACCTTGCCGCCCGCAGCCCACGACGGCGCTTCCTTGCGCGGGATATAGTCGGTGTTCTTCACGTACACCACCTTGCTTCCCGGCACCCATTCGGCCGTCACCATCTTGAATGGGCCGGAGCCGGTCGGATCTGTGACCTGCGTGAAGGCGTCGGTCTTGGCCAGGCGTTCCGGCAGGATGAACGGCACGTTCGAAGATGGTTTGCCGAGCGCCTCGAGCACATAGGCGAAGGGCTTCTTCAGCTTCAGGCGGAAGGTCTTGTCGTTGACCACAGTCCACGACTCGGTCATCTCGCCCAGTTTCTGGCCGAGCACGTCGCGCTTCGCCCAGCGCTCGATCGAGGCGATGCAGTCGGCCGAGCGCACCGGCGCGCCGTCGTGGAACTTCAGGCCGTCGCGCAGCGTGAAGGTCCAGGTCAGCCCGTCCTTGCTGGTCTCGTACTTGTCCACCATCTGCGGCTGGACCTGGAACTTGGCGTCGGTGGCGAACAGGGTGTCGTACACCATGTAGCCGTGATTGCGCGTGATGTACGCCGTGGTCCAGATCGGATCGAGGCTCTTCAGATCGGCCTCGGGAATGAACTTGATGGTCTTCTGCGCGGCGGAAGGAGCCGCGTTCAGCGCAGCAGCGACGACCAGGGCAGCGCCCAGCATCGCTCGAATGCTCGACTTCATCAGTGTCTCCTTTGAAGAATAGGGTGCTTTATTGAAACAGGCGATATGCCTGATCAGCCGCTCTCCTGCCGGAGGCGGTTATTCTGCCCCAGTCGGCGAGGTCGTGCGACAAAATTCACGCGTGCTGTACTAAGCGGAGCCCCCGAGCGACGACCTGCGGCACTTCGGCCAGCCTCGAGAACAACCGGGCGGGCCGTCCGCCCGCCGGCGCTGCGGCCCTAAAGGAGGCGGGCGCGGCGCCAGCGCTGTATTCTGTGGCATTCGCGACCGGCTAGCATGAGCCGCCGGTTCGCAAGGGTCAATCGGGCATTCTTGTGAATGTTCATTCGGCTGAGCTCCTGAAAGATGCGGAACGGGTCGCACCTTCCAGTCTCTCAGACTCAGTCCGGATGAACAGCAACAACCTATTGGGCCATCACAGCTAGATGGACATGCCGCGGCTCGGCCAGGGCACCTGGAATATGGGCGACAGCACCGCGCGGCGCCAGGACGAGCTCGCCGCGATGCGTGAAGGCATCGCGCTCGGCATGACGCTCGTCGACACCGCCGAGATGTACGGCGACGGCCGCTCGGAGTCGCTGGTGGCGGAAGCGATCGCCGGCGTGCGCGAGAAGATCTTCCTCGTCACCAAGGTGCTGCCGTCGAACGCTTCGCGCAAAGGCGTGGTCCGCTCGTGCGAAGCGAGCCTGAAGCGCCTGAAGACCGACCGGGTCGAGCTCTGCCTCCTGCACTGGATGGGCTCGTACCCGCTCGAGGAAACGGTGCGCGGCTTCGAGGATCTCCTCGCCGCCGGAAAGATCCGCGCTTGGGGCGTGAGCAACCTGGACCTTGCCGAGATGAAACAGCTCGCCGCCCTCCCCGGCGGGAAGGCCTGCGTGACCAATCAGGTGCTCTACAACCTTTCGCGCCGGGGAATCGAGTTCGATCTCCTGCTCTGGTGCTTCAAGCAGGGCATTTCCGTCATGGCGTACTCGCCCGTGGAACAAGGCCGGATCCTCGGCCACAAGGCGCTGAAGCAGGTGGCGCAGCGCCTTGGCGCCACGCCCGCGCAGGTAGCGCTCGCCTGGGTCTTGCGGCAGGATGGCGTCGTGGCGATCCCGAAAGCCGGCAGCGTGGCGCAGGTGCGCGAGAACCGCAAGGCGCTCGATCTCAAGCTCGATGCGCAGGCGCTCTCCGCGCTGGACCAGGCCTTCCCGCCGCCGAAGAAGGCGCGCCCCCTGGAGATGATTTGAGATTCGCCTGCGCCTGGCTGCTCCTCGCCTCGGCCCGGGCCCTCGCCTGCGGCGAGCTCGTCACGCTGCAGACGCACGACGGCACCACCACGCGCTACGCGCTTTCGATCCCGCAGAACGCGCAAGGCACGCTGGTCCTCCTCGCCGGGGGCGGCGGCCATCTCGACCTCGACGCGAATGGCTGCGCGCAAGATCTCAAGGGCAACTCGCTGGCGCGCTCGCAGGCGCTGTTCCGCGCAGAGGGCTTCGCCACCGCGCTGGTCGACGCGCCGAGCGACCACACGGGAGAGGACGGGCTCGGCGGCTTTCGCGCCCAGGCCGCGCACGCCAAGGACCTCGGCAGGGTGGTGGCCGACGTGCGCGCGCGCGTAACGGGCCCGGTCTGGATCGTCGGCACCAGCCGCGGCGCGATTTCCGCGGCGAACGCGGCCTCGCGGCTTGCGGGCCTCGAAGGCGTCGTGCTCACCTCGCCGGTCACGGTCGGAACCGCCCGCGGGCGCAAGGCCTGGACGGCGCAGACGGTATTCGACAAACGGATCGAGGACATCCGCGCGCCGCTCCTGGTGGTCAGCCACTCGGCCGACGGGTGCTTTCGCTCGCCGCCGGCCGGTGCGCGGGGCATCGCGGACCGCTACCGGGGCCCCCGCTCGCAGGTCGTGGTGGTGGTGGTCTCGGGCGGAGCGTCGGGAAAGGGCGACGCCTGCGAAGGCCGCTCGCCGCCGGCATCGCGCGTTTCGCGCGCGGCGAAAAATACTAGCGCCCTTCCGGCGCGGGCGCCGCGGGTGCACAATAGCCGCGCTTTCAGAACTCAAACGGGAGTCAACGTATGACCAAGACCGCACTGGCCGTGCTGCTCGCCCTCGCCGTCACGCCCGCCCTCGCCCAGAGGAAGGACTGCAACGAGCTGAAGGGCGAGATCGACGTCAAGATCACCAACAACGGCGTCAAGGTTTTCACCACCACCATCGTCGACATGGACGCCCCCGAGGACGGCAAGGTCGTAGGCACCTGCGACGGCGGCACGAAGAAGATCGTTTACAAGCGCGGCGTGATGCCCGATTCCGCGGGCATGACGACGCCGTCTACTTCGAAGCAGTAACCATAATCTCCACGAGGGCCGCCGGGTCCGCGAGCTTCGCCTCGATGCAGGCGCGGCCCGGCAGGTTCTTCGGGTCCACCCACCTCGTCCACACCTCGTTCATCGCCGCGCGGTGGCGGATGTCGCTGACCCAGATGGTGGCCCGCAGGACCTTCGACTTGCTCGAGCCCGCCTTGGCGAGCAGGCGGTCGATTTCCGCCAGCACTTCCTCGGTCTGGCCCCTGACGTCGTTCTTCAGGTTCTTCGCGACGATGCCCGCCAGGTAGACGGTATCGCCGTGCTCGACCGCCAGCGACAGCAGCGGCCCCGGATCGTGGCGCGTGATGGCCATGGGTCTGTCCCTCAGGACTTGTCCAGGCTCAGCCGCCCCGGCCCGGCGAACAGGGCGTAGAGCAGGCCGCCGAGGATGGCGAGGTTCTTCTGGAACTGGATCATTTGCCCGTACGCCTGCTCCGGCGGCACCGCCCAGTACGCGTGGAAGATGAGCGTGGTGGGCACCACGAAGACGATGAGCGCGAGCGCCCCCCAGCGCGCCTTCCAGCCCACGACCAGCATCAGGCTGCCCACCAGCTCGAGCAGGATCGCGCACACCAGGAAGAATTCGATCATCGGCATGCCGTATTTCGCCATGTAGCCGGCGCTGCCGGCGAAGTTCGTGATCTTGCCGTATCCGGTCAGGACGAAGGGGTAGGCGAGCAGGATGCGCCCGGCGAGCAGTCCCCAGGGCTGGTACTGGCTTATGGTCTGGTTCATGTTGCAGCCTCCTTGTTGCCGCTAGCGGCCGGGCGGCGGTCCCCGGCGCTTGGGCGGTCGGTTGTGGAACTTGCGCCCCGGATTGCCCGGGTGCTGGCCACCGCCGTGGCGCGGGCGATTCTGCCCGTCGCCCTGCTCGGGGCGCGGCGCTCCCTGCCGGTTGCTGCTCGCCAGCACGATTTCGAGCTCGTTCAGCTCGTCCCACTGCGCATCGGTGCGCTCGCGGTCCGGAATCTGCAGCAGCTCCCGCAGTCGGGCGAGACGCGCCTGGTGTTCAGGATCGCTCATGGGCGCATTGTCTCATTAACGGCCGCCGCCGCCACGCCTAGCCCAGCTTCTTGAGGATTCCTTCCATCTCCGATTTCGGATACGCGCGCAAGGTCTGTCCGCGCACGTTGCCCGCCATGCCGATGGCGAGCACGAAGGCGGACATGCTCGGGCCGTCGGGTGCCTCGAAGGTCCCGACCACGTCGTAGGCGCCCATGGTCCAGTGGATGTCCTTCATCGAGACGCCGAATTTCTTGCCCATCTCCCTGATCGCATCCGAGCGCTTGACGCTGTCCTTCACCGTCTTGATGCCCTGGTCGGTGAAATTGCCGAGAACGATGAATGTCGGCATGGCTCTGTCCTCCTCCGCTTGCCGGGGCCGTGGCTGCGGCCGGCGCTGGCCCCCGGGGCGCCGGCTGTCAATCCGGGAATGTACCGCGGCCCGCGGGGTAGGCCTGCTCCCAGTTCCTGCCGTCCGTGGGAATCACCGTCATCCCCGTCACGCTCCCTTCGTCCAGGCAGCGCGCATTGACGCTGACGCCGTCCGGATGCGAGCGCGGCACGTAGAACGCCTTGATGCCGCACACCGAGCAGAACTGGTGCTTCGCGGTGCGGGTGTTGAATTCGTAGGTCGTCAGCGCCTCCTCGCCGCGCAGCAGCCGAAAGCGCTCCTTCGGCACGATGAGGTGCAGGTACGCGGTCTTCGCGCAGATCGAGCAGTTGCAGTCGGTGACCTCGATGTGCGCGGGCGCGTCGACCTCGAACCTGACGCGGCCGCAGTGGCAGCCGCCTTTGTGCGTGACGAGCGCGGTGGGCATCGAACCAGGCCTCAACCGCGCGTGACGTGCGCGGCGACGCAGAGCCAGCGGCCTTCGCGCTTCTGCCAGATGTCCGTGTAGCGCCCGGCGCCGGGCTGGCCGCCGGGCTTCGTGTAGACGGTCTTCGCGTGGATGATGGCCAAGTCGCCGAGGATGCGGATATTGACTTCGCGCGGCTCGAGGCCGGTGATGGATTGCGGCTTCGCGATCTGAGCGAGAAAGCCGGCGCGGTCGACGAGCGTGCCGTCGGGGTTGGTGTTGAGGAAATCGTCCGACAGCTGCTCGTCGAACCAGCGCACGTCGCAGTTCTGCACGGAGGCCACGTAGCCCTCGTTCAGCTTCTCCAGGACCTCGAGGTCCGACGACAGGGTGTCGGCCTGCATGCGCTCCTTGCCGCAACGCCTAGGCGGTTGCTGGTTTCTTGCCCATCATGCCGGCCAACGCCATCAGCGCCCCGACCACGAAGATGAGGGTCCCCACATAGATCGGCCCGAGATGGCTGACCCAGTCGTGCTCGAAGACCCCGGTATAGTGCAGCGGAAGCGCGATCGCAAGGCCCACCACCGGCGAAACCACCGCCGTGATCCACGCCCACCATGCGCCGGCGCGCACGCCGTACCACGTCAATCCGAGCACCGCCACGGAGGTCGCGGCGATGAAGCCCGCGGTCGCCACGTGCAGGTGAGTGATGTAGCCCACGACCGCCGGGTTGAGCTGATCGAGCTGCTCCCGGGTCACCCCGTTCAGGGTCGCTACCCCCAGCTCGAAGCCAGTCCCCGAGAAAGCCCGGAACAGGAACACGATCGCGTAGAGCAGAAAGATCAGCGCGCCTGCCACCATCGTCACTGCGCCACGCTCGGTCTGCGAATTTTGCGTTGGCATGACAGTCCCTCCTCTTGATCTACAACGGGGCCGAAACTGCCGGACGACCGGCACCGGCCCCGGGGCGCCGGTCTGCTTTCGTCATTAGACACCCGGGGACGGCCTCTGGGAGGAATCCGGCGTTGCCGGGGCGGCGCTACCGGCGCATCAGCTCGATCGGCCTGCCGGCGTGGCGCGCACGGCGTCGTGATGCGGATGCTCGTCCATTCACGCCACCACGGTGCCGGCGAGGAACAGGACGCCGATGGCACCGACCGCGGCGCCCAGCGCGCCAGACGTCCGCCGCACGCGGCTGCCGCCGGTCGCTATCAGGTGCCGATGCGTGATCAGCGCGGCCGTAGCGATGCCAAGCTGCACGAGGGAGAAACCGCCCAGGTACGCGAGCAGGGGCGCAGGCTCGGCGCCGAAAATCGATTCCGCGTAAGCATGCCCGTGCAGCAATCCCGCGAGCGCGAGGGCCCCTGCCATCCAGGTCAGCGCGATGCGGCGTGCGCTCATCACGAGGCCGCCGACGAGGATCACCGACAGCGCCACCGCCGCTTCGCCCGCGGGCAAGCTGAATCCCGCGAGGTGCAGCGCGGCGCCGAGCAGGCTTCCCAGGATGAGGGCGAGGACGCCCCACGGCCCGCCCTTGATCGGGGCGAGAAGGAATCCCGCGGCAACGATGAACGCCGCGTGATCCACGCCGATCACGGGATGGCCGAGCCCCGAGAGCAAGCCCTGCGCGAGAGTCTGCGGCAGCTGGTCGTCCATGAAGTGATGCGCCCAGGCGAGGTGCGGCAGCAGCACGAGCACCGCCGCGGCTGCGGCGAGCGCCTTGATTTTCCCGGCGGCAGCGGATCTCATGCCGCCGCGCGTTCCTTCTTCTTCTGCTTGCTCTGCTGGCGCAGCTTCTTCTTGATCTGCTGCTTGCGCCTGCGGTTGCGGAGATTCTGGCCGGTTTGTCTGCCCATGGTCCGTGCCCTTTTCGTCTGCCGGTTGAACGGTCGTGGAAGATCTTACCCGAGCTCAGGTCGCAGACGGGTTGGACCATGAACTTTTCCCGCTTAGGATAGCCCTCACTAAAGCTTCAGCCGGCCGCGCACAAGGAGTCCCGCTCTTGGAAAAGATCCGCATCCAGTTCACGCTGTTCTCCGCGTTCTACTCGCCGCTCATTTCGGCGATGTCGGGCGGCTTCCTGAAGGCCGAAGGCCTGGACCCGGAGTGGTCGGTGTCGCCGCCGGGCGTCTCGGCGCTCGCGGCGCTGAAGGGCGGCACGGCGCACGTCGCGCAGTCGGCGCTCTCGCAGGGCTTCGTCGCGCTCGACAAGGGCGAGACGCCTGGCGTCGTCCATTTCGCCCAGGTGAACGAGATGGACGGGTTCTTCCTCACCGGCCGCAAGGCCGATCCCGCCTTTTCCTGGAGGAAGCTCGAAGGCGCGGAGCTCGTCACCTTCAAGGGCGGGCAGCCGCACGCCATGTTCAAGTACGCCTGCCACAAGGCGGGCATCGACTACTCGAAGATCAAGCTCATCACGCCGGGCGGTCCCGCGGACATCGACAAGGCATTCCGCGATGGCCAGGGGCAGTACGTGCACCAGCAGGGTCCCTTTCCCCAGCAGCTGCAGGCCGACGGCATCGGGCATGTCGTCGCGCAGGTCGGGCCGGTGATCGGGCCGTGCGGGTTTTCGAGCCTCGCGGCGACGCCCGCGTGGCTGCAGACCGGCATGGCGAAGGCGTTCATGCGCGCCTACCGCAAGACGCGGGTGTACATGAACGAAGCGCCGGCGGCCGCTGGGTCAGCGGCGCCGGTTTGCTCGTCAGCGCGGCGTTGGTCGTTTCGCTGTAAAGGCGACGCCTGCACGGGTCGCTGGGCGCCGCCCTCGTGCCATCGGCGCCCTGCCCATCGCCCGCCGGAACATCTTGGCGAAGGCGCTCGGACTGGAGTAGCCCACATCCAGCGCCACGCTGGTCACGCTTCGCCCCTGCTCGAAAAGCTCGAATGCCTTGAGCAGCCGTGCCTGGTTGTGCCAGCGCCTGAGGCTGAGCCCCGTCTCCTTCGGAAAGAGCCGCATGACGCTCCGCTCGCTCAGCCCGACGGCAGCGCCGAGTTTCGCGATTGAACCAGGTCTCTGCAAGTCGCGCAGCAACAGCCCGCACAGCCGCAGCAAGCGCGGGTCGCGCGGCACACGCAGTCCGAGCGGTTGCGCCGGCAAAGACGCGATTTCGTCCAGGATCAGCCCCATGACGCGCCCGCCTGCGCCGCGCTCGTCATAGAGGCGGGGAAGCTCCATCGCACGCACGATCAGCTCGCGCAGCAACGGCGAAACGAAGAGAACGCGGCATTCGTGCTTGATGCGCTGCGCGTGCCCGGGCTGGACGTAGAGCGTGCGCATCTCGACGGCTCCGTGCGTGCGGATCTCATGGACGGTGCCCGCAGGTACCCACAACGCGTGGCTGGGCGGCAGCGTCCACAGGCCGCCGGCCGCTTGTACGGTCATCGTGCCGCTGACGGCAAAAATAAGCTGCGCGCGCCTGTGCGAATGGGCCGGGATGACGGCGCCTTTCGCCAACGAGTCGGCCATGGCCGCGATCGGCCGCGGCACGGCCTCGGCGGCGTGCGAGGCGGAGAAGTCGAATGCGCTGGCGGGTTGGGGTCGCTTTGGCCGTTTCGGACGCATAGTTGGCGTATTAGAACGAGACGGCCAGCCGCGATCAAGCCATCCTTCCCGGAGCGCGCCCAAGTAGAGGAGGACCAGACATGTCGTCCGTCATTGAACGTGCCCGAATGACCGTCGAGCAGCTGCTGGCGACCCGGCACCAGCGCAGAACCTACGAAGAGCGGTGTCGATACGCGCTGGACCTCGTCGACATGCACCTGCATGAAGAAAACCCCGAGCGGATCGACGAGTGCCTGAAGCTCTATACCGAGGATGCCGTCTGGAACTGCCCGGCCCGCAGGGTGTCGTACGTCGGCAGACAAAAGATCAAGGAGATGTATCTGCGCCTTTTCGCGTCCGCGGAAGGGATGAAGTTCCACCCGATCGAGCGCTTCGCCACCGCCGAGCGCGTCTTCGACGACATGGAAGCGACGTTTCGCCTTGCGGGCGACGGGTTCGAGAACTGCCCGTTTCCCGTCGGCACCAGGGTGAACATGCGCTTGCTGCATAACTTCCACATCCGGGACGGAAGGATCGCGAAGGAGATCGGCTACGAGGTGTGGCGCCGCGACCACGGAACATGATCCTGTTGGCGACTTCAAGCGTATTCTTGCAGGGCGAAAGGGGAGCAGCGACATGGCGCTTGTTGACGAGAGCGAGGACGCCCGAGCGATCAGGACCTTGATCGGCGCTCATTTCCGGGGCCTGCGATGGAGCTCTGCCACGCGTCCGGATTGGGATGCATTCACGGCCGACTTCCTGCCCGATGCCTCGCTTTTCCCGGCAGCCCGGCCGGTGCGCCGGCAGACGCTTGATGCGTTCGTTACGCGCATGAATGGGCTGGCCCAAGGCGCGCTGCGCTCGTTCGAAGAGACCACGCTTGGGATGCAGATTCACTTCTTCGGCAATGTAGCGGTAGTCCTGGCCGCCTCCGAGATGGTTGAAAACGGCTCCGCGGTTAACCAGGACGTGCACGGGTATCTGTTGCTCAAGAATGAGGGCGCATGGCGCATCGCCGCTCACGCATGGGACCACGCCAGCGAGCACAGTCCGGTTCCCGAGCATCTTCGCCACGCCTAGCTGGGGCAAATGGGGTCGTCTCGCCATCGGCAAAGAAACTCGGCAATGATCGGGTTCACGAGGTCTGCTCGATAGAGCGGCGCCATGTGGCCGCCTTCCGGCACTTCTGCGAACGTCCAGTGGGGACATCCCTTCACGAAGAGATTTGTCAGTTCGCGAAGCGGCGGCCACGTATCGGCCGCGCTGACGAACAATGTTCGATGCGGCAAGCGGCTGCTCCATTCCCGCAGCGTCGTCCTGTCGTTCATCAGGGAGTCCCATTCCGCACGGTTTTGACGCATGAGGTGCGCGGCACGCCCTCGCCTTTCATCGCTCATCTTCTCCCAAGTCCCTCTTCCTACGAAAGTATTGAGGAATTTCTCGGCGATGGCGGCCCAGTCGCCGCGCTCTGACCCGTCGCGCACGAACTCGTAGAGGGCGAGGGCTTCGCGGTACGCGTGATCGGACCCGGCCTGGCGCAGCAAGTCGTAGGGTGCCGCTTCGAGAAGGACCAGGTTGTCTACGCGGGCGCCGAGTTGCGCGGCGGCCTGCATAGCGAACGCCCCGCCGACCGAATGACCGACGATGCTTACGTTGCCGGCGGTGGAATCGCACAGGCGCTCGATCAGGGCCGCTGCGTCCGCGAGGCGGTAGGGATTCGGCCCCTGCCACGATGCAGTCGCTCCGGCGCCGTGCATGTTGGGGGAAATGACACGGAAGCGAGATTTCAGGTCGTCGATCAGGGACTTCCACTGGCGGTTGTTGCTTGCGCCGCCGTGGATCAGGATGACCGCGTCGCCGGAGCCTTCATCGCTACAATCAATATGCGCTCTCATCTCCAAGCCGCGCCCTGTTGCCGCCCAACGACGACCCTCACCGGCCCGAAGCGAGCGGGCGAAAAGCGAATGCTGTCGCTATTCAGCCTGGACTGGTCGCACTGATGAACCAGGTGCTCGACGGCGCCCAGATGCCGTCGGGCCGCGCGAAGGGCGCGAGCGCCTCCTTGAGCGCCGCGACCACCTGGGGCCTGCGTTTCTCGCCCTCCTCTTTCGCGAGGCGGATGATCTCGCCGGCGGGACCGAGCGCCATCGCGAACTCGATGGCGTCGTCCATGTCGCGGCCGATGCAGATGTCGCAGTCGAAGCGCTCGAAGGCGATGCGCTCGAAGCCCGCGCCGCGCAGCATGCCGCTCACCATGTCCGGCCCGGCCATCGAGAACGGTCCCGGGCCGCAGTGCACCTGGTCGGTGTCCTCGTGCGACACCACCGGCACGATCTCCTTCACGCGCAGCTCGGCCTCGTGCAGCCACGGGTTTTCCTCGCGGCGGCGCCACACGATCTGCGTGAAGCGGCCACCCGGCTTGAGCGCCTTGCGCACGTTGCGCATCGCCGCGCCCGGCATCTCGAAGAACATGGTGCCGAAGCGCGCGAAGGCGTGGTCGTAGGGGCCGCGCAGGTCGCCCCACTGCGCGTCGCCGACGAAGAAGCGCGCGTTGGCGACGCCTTCCTTGCGCGCCTGCGCCTCGGCCGCGCGGACGAAGTTCTCGGCGCAGTCCACACCGATCGCCTCGCCGGCCGGCCCGACGCACTTGGCGATGCGCAGCGTGCTGTCGCCGAAGCCGCAGCCGACGTCGAGCACGCGCGCGCCTTGCGGATGGCGGCAGCGCTCGAACGCGGCATCGCTGTGCTGCGACAGCCCGTCCACGAGCAGGTGCTTGAAGCGGCAGAACTTGTCGTAGAGGACGGTATTCCAGGCTTCGACGATGACGCGGTTGGTGTCGTTCATTGCCTGCCTCGCGCGGGCTGGGTCGGGATGCAAAGTCTAATGCGCCCTCGAGCGGTTGGATATGGGTGCAGGTTGACGAGACTCATGGGAGGATGCTGGCAATTTCCCCGCTATCGAGATTGAGCGCCAGGACACGATGAGCGCCTTCCTGCAGCGTTTTTCGAACATCCGCCGCGAGGAAGCCGCGCCAGCCCTGGTCGCGGGACTGTTCTTTTTCTGCGTGCTCAGCGCGCTGATGGTGGTGCGCCCGGCGCGCGAGGCGCTCGGCATGCAGCGCGGCATCGAGGCGATCCGCTGGCTTTTCATGGGCACCGTCCTCGTCACGCTCCTCGTCAACCCGATCTTCGGCTGGCTGGTGAGCCGGTTCCGGCGCCTCGTGTTCGTCAACGCGACCTACCTCTTCTTCGCCTTCGGCCTGCTCGCGTTCTACGCGCTGCTCGTGCTCGCGCCCGCGAGCATCGGCGAGCGCACCGGCCAGGCGTTCTACGTGTGGTTCAGCGTCTTCAACCTCTTCGCGGTGATGCTGTTCTGGGCGCTGATGGCGGACCGCTTCTCGCTCGAGCAGGCGAAGCGCCTGTTCGGCGCCATCGCCGTCGGCGGCACGCTCGGGGCGATCTTCGGCCCGTGGCTCGCGAGCCAGCTCGCGCAGCCGCTCGGCACGCCCGCCCTGCTGCTCGTCGCGGCCTTGTTCCTCGTGCTGGCGCTGGGCGCGGCGCGGTGGCTCGCGCGCCTGCGTCCGCAAGAAGGCCATGCGCCGGCCGAGGACTCGGTGATCGGCGGAGCCGCGTGGGAAGGGTTGCAGGCGGTCTTCCGCTCGCCTTATCTTCTGGCCATCTGCGGTTACGTGCTGATCCTCGCGGTGATGGTCACGTTCATCTACTTCACGCGCCTGCAGATGGTGGCCGCGCTCGGCACCAATCTGGATATGCGCACCGCGACGTTCGCGCGCATCGACATGCTCACGCAGGTGGCGACGCTTTTGCTTCAAGCGGTGGTCACCGGCCATCTGATGAAGCGGTTGGGCGTATCCGTGACGCTCGCGCTCCTGCCGGTCACGGCCGCGCTAGGCTTTCTCGGCCTCGCCATCGCCGGCTCGATCGCGGCGCTGATCGCGTTCGAGGCTACGTTCCGCGCCGTGCAGCGCGGCATCATGCGGCCTTCGCGCGAGACGCTGTTCACCGTCGTGCCGCGCGCCGACCGGTACAAGGCGAAGGCGTTCATCGACACCTTCGTCTACCGCACGGGCGACGTCGTGGGGGCGCAGACCGAGGGGCTGCTCGGGCGGCTGGGGATGGGACTCGCTGCGCTCGCCTCCGTAGCGGTGCCGCTCGCCGCGGCGTGGATGGCGCTCGGCATATGGTTGGGCTACGCGCAGCGCGCGCGGGCTCCTGCATGACAACGCGTCGCGAATTGCTTCTCGGCATGGCGGGCGCCGGCGGGATGCTGGCCCTCGATCCCCGCTCGGTGCTGGCAAGCGAGGCCAGGCTCATCACGCGGGCCATCCCCGCCACGGGCGAGCGGCTGCCGATCGTGGGCTTGGGCGGCTCGGCCACCTTCGCGCAGGTGGCGCGCAGCGAAGACGCCACGGCGCTGCGCGCGGTGCTCGGGAAGATGGTGCAGTTGGGCGGCACGGTGTTCGACACCGCGCCGGCCTACGGTGCATCCGAAGAGGTGGCGGGACGGATCGCGCAGGAGCTGGGCATCGCGAAGCAGCTGTTCTGGGCGACCAAGCTGAACGTCGCGGGGTGGGGCGGCGGGTCTGCCGATCCTGCCGCGGCGCGCAGGCAGCTCGAGGCGTCGTTCCGGCGCGCCGGCAAGCCGGCGATCGACCTCGTCCAGGTGCACAACATGGGCGACCTGCGTACACAACTTCCCCTCTTGAGGGAATACAAGGAGAAGGGCCGCGTTCGCTACATCGGGGTGACCACCACCGTCGAGCGCCAGTACGACGACCTGGTGCAGCTCATGCGCAGCGAACCTCTTGATTTCATCGGCACCGATTACGCCATCGACGAGCGCCACGCCGAGCAGACCATCCTGCCGCTCGCGCGGGATCGCGGGATCGCCGTCCTGGTCTATGCGCCCTTCGGCCGCACGCGGCTCTGGCAGCGCGTGAAGGGACGCCAGGCGCCGGAGTGGGCGCGCGAATTCGACGCGAACTCCTGGGCCCAGTTCTTCCTCAAATACGTGGCGAGCCATCCGGCGGTGACGGCCATCACGCCCGCCACCAGCCGGCCGGCCAACATGGCGGACAACATGGGCGCCGCGGTGGGCCGGCTGCCGGACGCGGGCCTTAGAAAGCGGATGATCCAGTGGGTGGAGGAATTGCCATGAAACAGAATCGACGTGAGTTCCTCGTGGTTGCCGGGGCCGCCGTGGCGGTGAGCGCCCTGCCCTTGGGCGCGGCGGAGAAAACGAAGATCGGCATCATCGGCTCGGGCCGGGTCGGCAGCGCGATCGGCGCCGTCTGGGTGAAGGCCGGGCACGAAGTCATGTTCTCTTCGCGCACCCTCGAGAATGACAAGGCGCTCGCAGCGCGGCTCGGTGGGGGTGCGCGTGCCGGGACGCCGCGCGAGGCCGTGGCCTTCGGCGAGGTAGTGATGGTTTCGGTTCCTTACCGCGCGCTGCCCGATGTCGGGAAGGACGTCGGGGACCTGCTCAAGGGCAAGGTGGTGATCGACACGTGCAACCCATTTCCCGGGCGGGATGGCGAGATCGCCGACTGGGCGCGGAAGAAAGGCGCCGGTTTGGCGTCGGCGGAGCTCTTGCCCGGCGCGCGTCTGGTGCGCGCCTTCAATGCGATCGGCGCTGCGCGGATGGGCTCGGCGTATCAGGAGCCTGGGCGCGTGGGGATGCCGATCGCGGGCGACGATGCGAAGGCCGTTGAAGCGGCTTCGCGGCTGATTCGCGAGATCGGTTATGAACCCGTGCTGATCGGCGGGCTGGCGAAGGGGAAGTACTTGATGCCGGGGACGGCGCTCGCGGGTGAGCGAAGCGCGGCGGAGATCCGCAAGATCGCGGCGACGCTCGATTAGGCGCGCGCCGCAGTTGCGGTGCGCACGCACACGGAGCCGAATGATGGCTAAGAACGTCGCGCTGGCGCTGGTCCTCGTCCTGGCCGCCCTGCTCGCCTGGGTGCTTTACCGCGGCAGCGACATCACGATCGTGGTCAACGGCGAGCAGCTCAGCGGGCCGATGGAGCTCGTCGCCAAGGGCTGGGCACTGCTGGTCGCGGTGGTGGTCCTGTTCTGCGCGGCAATCCTGCTGATCTTCGTGTTCGCCGGGATCGGCGTGATCCTGCTCGGCGCACTGGTGTTTGCCAGCCTGGTCGGGGTCGCGGCCGTCTTCCCGTTCCTGCTGCCGCTCCTGATCCCGCTGTTTCTGGTCTGGCTGTTCATCGCGGCGGTGCGCGGCCGCAAGGCCGGGGGCGGGTAGCGGCGGCGGTCCGGAAGATCGCGGCGACGCTCTAGTCTCTACGGCGCCGGCCTGGCCCCACTGCTCGGCGCGAACATGCTGCGCCCGAGCCAGCGCCAGAGCTTTGAGCTGCCGCGCCCGCCGCCGGTCACACGCAGGTGCCCGGCGGCGATCTCCGCCTGCGGGTCGCTGTCGCCGGTCCAGATCTCGGTGAGCGCGCGCACGGTGGACTCGACGATGAGGTCCAGCTCGTGGCCGGGATCGTCGCGGCACAGGTCGGCGCCGTCGTTCTCGACCACCAGCCACCAGACGCGCTCGCCCGCGCGCGCGTCCCTGAAGCGGAAATGAATGACGGTGCGCCGCGCTTTGGGGAACTCCTCCAGGCGGGCGAAGCGGCGAATGTCCCACATCAGGAAGCCGGCGTCGAGCTGCTCCTTCCTCAGGCGGCTGCCGATCCAGCGCGCGCCCCAATGGCCCATGGTGACGACGATCGGGCGAAGCTCCTCGCCTGCCTGCGTGAGGTGGTACTCCCAGCCGTCGGCGCCGTGCTTGCGCTCGATCACGCCGGCCTCCTCGAGCTTGCGCAGCCGCTTGGTGAGAAGCGTCTGCGACATTCGCGGCACGCCGCGCCGAATGTCGTTGAAGCGGCGGCTGCCGCACAGCAGCTCGCGCACCACGAGCGGCGTCCAGAGCTCGCCGAAAACCTCCGCGCCACGCGCGACGGTGCAGAACTGGCCGTAGTCCGGCATGCGCCCAGTGTATGCCGGAATCGGGACGCCACTCCACTTTCTGGACTTGAAGCGGATCGGCCATGGGAGCAATCTGGCCCCGTCGCGCGAACCAGTGGAAGGGAGACCCGATCATGAAAATGCAAACGACCGAAGGCCGCGAGGCCGAATTGAAGCAGGAGGCACTCGAGGGCATGCGCATGCGCCACCGGGGTCCGCTGTTCCTGCCCGGCGAGGCCGGCCACGAGGAGTCCCGATCCGTCTGGAACGCGATGATCGACAGAAAGCCCGCCGTCGTCGCGCGCTGCCGCGGCGTCGCCGACGTCATTACGTGCGTGCAGTTCGCTCGCGACAATGACATGCTCCTCAGCATCAAGGGCGGCGGGCACAACATTGCGGGCCTGGCGGCGGCCGACGGCGCCCTGATGCTCGACATGTCCCTCATGCGCGGCGTTTGGGTGGACAGCCACGGAAAGCTCGCCCACGCGCAGGCCGGTTGCCTGCTCGGCGACGTGGATCGTGAAACACAAGTGCATGGCCTCGCCGGCGTCCTCGGCTTCGTTTCGGCCACGGGCATCGCAGGCCTGACGCTTGGCGGGGGATTCGGCTACCTGACGCGGCGCTGGGGATGGACGTCGGACAACGTCCTCGGCATGGATGTCGTGACCGCCGACGCACGGCCGGTGCGCGCGAGCAGCGACGAGAACGCGGATCTGTTCTGGGGGCTGCGGGGCGGCGGCGGGAATTTCGGCGTCGTGACCGGGATCGACTACGCGCTCTACCCGGTCGGCCCCGAGGTCGTCGGCGGCGTCGTCGCCTGGCCTGCCAGCGAGGCGCCCAAGGTGCTCGAGTTGTACCGGACGCTGGCGGAGAAGGCGCCACCCGAGCTGACGCTGGTGGCGCTCATGCGGCCGGCGCCGCCCGCGCCGTGGCTGCCGAAGGACTGGCATGGGAAGCCGATCATCGCCCTGCTCGCCTGCCACAGCGGCAGGCCCGAGGACGGCGAGAAGCTGGTCGCTCCCATCAAGTCATTCGGCAAACCCATTGGTGACGTGCTGGTGCGGCGACCATATGCGCAGATGCAATCGCTGCTCGACGCGACCCAGCCGAAGGGCCGGCGCTACTACTGGAAGAGCGAGTACCTCTCTCGCATCGAGCCGGCCCTGTGCGAGAAGGTCATCGAGCACGCGGCAACGATTCGATCGCCTCATTCGGCGGTCATCCTGTTCCAGATCGCGGGCGCCTTGAACCAGCTGGAGGAAGGGCACTCTCCCGTCGGCAACCGCGACGCTCGCTACGTGCTCAACATCACGAGCGCTTGGGAGAAGGCGGACGAGGACCGGGCGAACATCGAATGGACGCGCAAGGCGTGGGAGGACATGAGGCACTTCTCGACCGGCGGTACTTACGTCAACTTCCTCACCGAGGACGAAAGCGCCGAGCGCATCGCGACGGCGCTCGGCAAGGGGCTTGGGCGGCTCGCCGAGGTGAAGGCGAAATGGGATCCCGGGAACATGTTCCGGACAAACCGCAACGTCAAACCGCTCTGAGTCCTCCCCGGGGGAGGTCGGCACGACATCTGCCGCCGCGGCGTCGCCGATGTCAGACCCCCTGCTTCAGAATCAAGCTGAGAACGAGAAGCGCAATCGGCCAGAGTCCGACGAACAGTCCCCAGCGTTCCGCGTGAGCTTCCTGGAGCGCTGCCTTCAGCGCGGGATCGCTGATCTTGTCGAGCACATGCCGCCCGATCTCCAGCCGCGGTCCGAAAAACCACACCAGCCATGACAGCGGGATCGAAAGCAATCCGACCCAGAGCGAGACTTGCGATAGCGTCTCCATGCCATCCTCCTTCCGTTAAGGTGCGACGAACTCTCGTTTGATGTGATCCAACATCCGCTCCGGCAGTATAGGCGCCATCATCGCGGGCCGCTCCCCCTCGGGTCCGGAACGACGATCTTCGAATCGTCCCGGTTCCCCCATTCTCCCCAGGACGCCACGTAGTTCCGCACGCGCGGATAGCCCAGGGACCTGAGGGCGAGGAAGGTGTTGGCCGAGCGGTAGCCGCCATGACAGACAGGAATGATGGTCTTATCCGGCGTTACACCTCCTGCGACGTAAAGGTCGCGGATTTCTTCCGCCGGCCTGAACGCGCCCCTGTCGTCCAGGTGATCGCGCCAGAAGATGTGCACGGCGCCCGGAATGGTTCCGGCGCGCCGGGCGCGCCTTTCCGTGCCTCGATACTCGGACTCGCGCCTGACATCGACAATCACCGCCTGATCGTCATCGATGGCGCGATGGACATCGAAGCGGGTCGCCAGCAGTTCGAGATTTGGCGCTCCTTTGTACGGGGGCAGTGTCGGCGGCGCTTTTGCCGGGTCGACTGGCGGCGGTGCTTGCGCCACCTGTACGAGCCGCCTGCCCGACGCGGTCCAGGCCTGCGTCCCGCCGTCGAGAATCCTGACGTCCGGGTGACCCAGAACCGCGAGCAGCCAGACCGCCCGCGCCGCCCGCTCGCCGGTCTCGTGGTCGTAGATCACTACCGGCCTGTCCTGCGATACGCCTCGGGTCCCGAACAGCGTTCGAAATATGGCCAGGAAGGCGCTCAACGGGGCGTCCGCTGAGTCGTTCAGGCTGACGCCGTAGAGGTCGAGATGCCTGCTGCCCTCGATATGGCCGAGCGAGAAATCCTCCGCCGGACGCAGGTCGATCAGGGTGACCGCGGCCAGTCGCTCGCCCAGCTCGCGTGCGTCGATCACATATTTTCGGTCCGGAAGATCGCTGATCGGCATGGGGACAGCTCTATTCCGTCGCGCGCCTACAAGACGCGGTAAATCTCCCAGCGGCTGGTCCCGGAAACCACGTGCGGCTCGAGATCCTTGCTCCATTGCTTATGCGCCGCAATCGTCGCCAGCTTGTCCCAAGCCTTGCTGAGCTCGCCGAGGTCTTGAACAAGGTGTTCCGACTGAATGGTGGCCTCCAGCGCCCCAATCGAGCCGGTCAGCAACCGCGTCTTGTCGGCACTAAACCCGACTTGCGGCGCGATCTCTCGTAACCAGCGCTGCATCAGGTCGATCACATTCTGTTTGTAGCCGAATTTCGCGTCGATGCTCCAACGGGCGACCATCATGGTTGATCTCCTCGAGTCTTAGGGAAAAGGACCGTCACCAGCACTACCGCTCTCAACACGCGCCGCATGCGTCCTGGATCAAGACGGTCTGAACGTTCGGCACGCCCTCCTCCTTGTTTGCTAGCGTTCGGACAGCGCCAGCTGCGCGCCCAGTCCGGCAAAGGCTGCGGCGAAGCCCCTGCGCAGCCAGGCCTGCACTCGCGGCGACTCGATGACCGCCCGCCGGAAGGCATGCGCCAGCAGGCCGTAGACGACGAAGACCGCGAAGGTCATGGCCATGAACACGGCGCTGAGGACCAGCAGCTGCGCGAGCGGCGAGCCTGCGCCCGGCGCGACGAACTGGGGCAGGAACGCGAGAAAGAAGAGCGTGAGCTTCGGGTTCAGGATGTTCACCAGAACCGCCTTGATCACCAGGGACAGCGAGCCGCTGCGCGCGGCCACCGGCTGCGCCGCGAATGCCGCGCGATCGCGCCAGGTGGCGAACGCCAGGTAGAACAGGTAGGCGACGCCCGCGTACTTGAGGGTCTGGAAGGCAAGCGCGCTCGTGTGCATCACGGCGGCCAGGCCCAGCACGGTCGCCAGCAGGTGGGGGACGATTCCCAGCGTGCAGCCGAACGCCGCGAACACGCTGGCCGCACGACCCCGCGCGAGGCCCGTGGAGACCGTGAAGACGACGCCGATGCCCGGGATCAGCACCACGATCAAGGAAGTGACGAGGAACTCTGCGGAGATCAAGCGGCGGCCTTCGTCTTGACGCTGAACACCCGGACGTCGCCGAGAAGGTTCATGGCTTGAGGATGGGCCTGAGGTCTTCGAGCTTGTCGAACAGGTGCCAGATGTAGTCCTTGGTACCGTTCACGCGGTGCGGGTGGAGGTCGGCGAGCTTGGGGTCGTTGCGGTAGCTGTCGAAGGCTTCCTTGGATTCCCATTCAACCACGATCATCACCGTGCGGGGTTCGATGGTACCGGACGCAGACTCGCGGAACTTGCCGAGGGCGACGACGCGGCCGCCGTGGGACTGGACTTCCTTCGCGGAGCGGCGGGAGTAGGCCAGGTACTCGTCGCGGTTGGCGATGTTGAAGAGATTCAGGGCGTAGACGGGCATGAGATCGACTGCAGGTTCGCTACTGGCCCAGCATATCAACTAATTCGGGGGAACTTTGGCGTCCGGCTGCGGCGCCAGGTTATGTGGCACTGCTCAAATCCTCGAGAGCCGCTGCCTCTTTCCGCAGCTTCCCGAACCCACGATGGCCGAGCTTCTTCTCCATGCCCTTTCCCAATTTGTTCGGCTTACAGAGAAGACAGCCCGCTCGTGATTGCTTCGGCCGTTTGCGTTTGTGGTTCATGTCGGTATCCGATCTCGTGCCACATAACTATTGATTGAACATATTGAACAGCATTCGGGGGATGCTAGAAGCATCCATATGTAGATGCAACCATGCACATCACGCCACCCAGGAACGAGCGTTCCTGAACATCCTCATCCAAGGCGAATCCTCCCCCGCCCCATCCGGCGCCCAGGACATCTGCACCGTCCTGAACAACCGCTCCGGATGTTCCATGAGAATCGTGAACCGCCCATCCGCCGTCGTCAGCCCGGTAATCCCCTCAGGCGAACCATTGGGGTTCAACGGATAGGTCTCCGTCACCGCGCCGCGATTGTCGACGAAGCGCGCAGAGATGATCGCCTTCTTGCGATCGGCATCAGAAGCAAACTGCGCCCGCCCCTCGCCATGCGCCGTCACCCCCGGAAAGCGGCTTCCCGCCATGCCGCGGAAGACGATCGAAGGGCTCTCCACAATTTCGACCATCACCATCCGCGCCTCGAACTGCTCGGAGCGGTTGCGCTCGAACGAGGGCCAGTGCTGCGCCCCCGGAACCAGCTCCTTCAGGGCCGACATCATCTGGCAACCATTACATATGCCCAAGGCGAAGGTGTCGGAGCGAGCGAAGAAGGCTTCGAACTCCTTGCGAGCTCGACTATTGAACAAGATGGACTTGGCCCAGCCTTGCCCCCCGCCAAGAACATCGCCGTAGGAGAATCCGCCGCAAGCGGCGTAGCCCTTGAAGGAGGAAAGGGACACCCTTCCTGAGATGAGGTCGGACATATGCACGTCCACCGCCTCGAACCCGGCGCGCGTAAACGCGGCCGCCATCTCCACCTGGCCATTCACGCCCTGCTCCCGAAGTATGGCGACGCGCGGGGCAACCCCAGTGTTGACGAAGACTTCCTTCGGATCGAACGTCAACGCAATGGACAAGCCCGGATCGCCTACATCGAGGATCCGGTCGTACTCCTCCTGCGCGCACTCCGGGTTGTCGCGCAGTTTCCGCATCAGGTAGGTGGTTTCAGACCAGGCGCGCTGCAGGTCCACCCGTTTCTCCGCAAAGAGCGGCTTCGCGCTCCTCGTGAAACGGATTTCGTCCCGGTCGTTCAGCGTGCCGATGATGTGCGACACCCCGCCCAATCCCGCGCCCCGCAAGGCATCCATCACCTTGGCGCGGTTCGCGGCTTTCACCTGGAGCACGGCGCCCAGTTCTTCCGCGAACAGGCACTTCACGACCTGATCGTGCACGCGGCCGCGCAGTTGTTCCTCGGCGTTTTTCCTGAACCCGTCCACGTCCTCGGTCAGCGCATCGAAGGCGACGGCGTCGAGGTTCACAGTGACGCCGCAATGCCCCGCGAAAGCCATCTCGCAGACCGTCGCGAAGAGCCCGCCGTCGGAACGGTCGTGGTAGGCGATGATGAGCCCGTCCTGCGACAGCTTCTGGATCGCGGCAAAGAATCCCTTCAGCAGCTTCGGCTCGTCCAGGTCCGGCACCTGCGTGCCGAACTTCGAATAGACCTGCGCCAAAATCGACCCGCCCAGCCGGTTCCTGCCCTGCCCCAAGTCCACGAGGACCAGCTCTGTATCCCCGGCATCCGTGCGCAGCCGCGGCGTGAGTGCCCCCCGTGCATCCTCCACCGGGGCGAACGCGGACACGACGAGCGACACCGGCGCCACGACCTCCTTCCCGTCCCAGGCCGTGCGCATGGACAAGGAATCCTTCCCCACCGGGATGGAAATCCCGAGCTGGGGGCACAGATCGATCGCCACCGCCTTGACCGTGTCGTACAGCGCAGCATCTTCCCCGGGCGACCCGGCGGCCGCCATCCAGTTTGCGGAGAGCTTGATCCGGTCGATGGAACCGATGCGCGCCGCGGCGATGTTGGTCACCGCCTCGCCTACCGCCATCCTTCCCGAAGCCGGAGCATTCACCGACGCCAAGGGCGTCCGCTCGCCGATGGCGAAGGCCTCGCCCGAGACGTTTTCGTAGTCGATCAGGGTGACCGCGCAATCGGCCACCGGCACCTGCCACGGCCCCACGAAAGGATCGCGCGAGCAAAGGCCCCCCACGGTCCGATCGCCGATGGTGATGAGGAAAGTCTTGTCCGCCACCGCCGGATGGCGCAGCACGCGGTAGGCGGCCTCCTTGAGGTCCAGCCCGTCCAGCGGGAACGCATCGCCCCTGCGCTCGAGGCGCTTGACGTCGCGCAGCATCTTCGGCGGCTTGCCGAGGACCATCTGCAGGTCGACGTTCACCGGCGTGTCGCCGAGCTGCGGGTCCTCCACCTTCAGGCGCCCATCCGCCGTGGCCGTTCCCAGCACCGCGAACGGGCAACGCTCACGCTCGCAGATTTGGCGCCAGAGATCCAAGGACGAAGGCGCAATCGCGAGCGCGTAGCGCTCCTGCGCCTCGTTGCACCAGATCTCGCGCGGCGACATGCCCGAATCCTCGGAAGGCGCTGCGCGCAGATCGAGATGCGCCCCGCGCCCCGCCCCGTGCGCCAATTCAGGCAGCGCATTCGACAGCCCGCCCGCCCCCACGTCGTGAATCGACAAGATGGGATTCCCATCCCCCAGCGCCCAGCACCCGTCGATCACCTCCTGCGCCCGGCGCTGGATCTCGGCGTTGCCGCGCTGCACCGAGTCGAAATCCAGGTCTTCCACGTTCGACCCCGCGCCCATGGACGAAGCCGCCCCGCCGCCCATCCCGATCAGCATCCCCGGCCCGCCTAGCTGGATCAGCAGCGACCGCTCCGGCAGCGCCGCCTTCTGCGCATCCCGCGCGCTGATGTTGCCCACCCCGCCCGCGAGCATGATCGGCTTGTGGTAGCCGCGGCGCACGCCGCCGACGTCGGCCTCGAAGGTCCTGAAATACCCCGCGAGATTGGGCCGCCCGAACTCGTTGTTGAACGAGGCCGCCCCTATGGGGCCCTCGAGCATGATGGCAAGCGCCGAGACGATCCGTCCCGGCTTGCCGTAGTCCTCTTCCCAGGGTTGCACCGCATCCGGAATGCGCAGGTTGGACACCGAATACCCCACCAGCCCCGCCTTCGGCTTCGCCCCGCGACCTGTGGCGCCCTCGTCCCGGATCTCCCCGCCGGCCCCCGTCGCCGCCCCCGGAAACGGCGCGATCGCCGTGGGATGATTGTGCGTCTCCACCTTCATCACCGTGTGCGTGCGCTCCGAGCGCCCGGCATACACCCCGTCCGCGCCGGCGTAGAAGCGCCGCGCCACCCGCCCCTCCATGATCGCCGCGTTGTCGGCGTAGGCGAGCACCGTGCCGCGCGGATGCGCCGCGTGCGTGTGCTTGATCATGGAAAAAAGGGACTGGTCCTGCCGCACCCCATCCACGATCCAGTCGGCGTTGAAGATCTTGTGCCGGCAGTGCTCGGAATTGGCCTGCGCGAACATGGTCAGTTCGGCATCCGTGGGATCGCGCCCCATCGCGCGGTAGGCGTTGCGCAGGTACTGGATCTCCTCTTCCGACAGCGCCAGCCCCAGGGCCCGGTTGGCCTCCTCCAGCGCGCCGAGCGGCACGCGCTCGAGCGGCCGCGCCGGCACGTGCCGGAACAGCTGCTGCGCCTCCTCGAACGCGCCGAGCACGGTCTCGGTCATGCGGTCGTGCAGCAGCGCGGCCACCGCCGCCGAGCGCGTGCCGCCGGCAACGTAGTACGCCGTGCCGCGCTCGATGCGCCGCACTTTCGTCAATCCGCAATTGCGCGCGATGTCGCTCGCCTTCGACGACCACGGCGAGATCGTCCCGATGCGCGGCACCACGAGGTACAGCGCGTCGCCGCGCCCGGGCGCCGCGGGCGGCGCGCCGTACTGCAGGAGCCGCCCGAGCAGCGCTTGCTCCGCCGCCGAGGGCGCCTCATCCAGCTCTGCGAAGTGGCGGAACTCCGCGCTCACCCCGCGCACGCGCGGCTCCGCCCGCTGCAGCAGCGGCAGGAGCTTGGCGAGGCGGAAGTCGGAAAGTGCGCGCGCGCCGCGAAGCTCGAGGAGCATCACCGCCGCAGCTGCGGGTCGCCGAGCCTGCCGCCAATGTAGAGGGTGCCGCGCAGGTTGCGCAGCTCCGCGTCGACGCGTCCCGACAGCCCGCCCTTGGGGTCGACGTCGAGCGAGCCCCGCGCGCCGAGCAGGCCCGCAGTGAGCTTCAGGTCGCGGAAGGCGAGCGTGGCGCCGGCGAGCGACACCCGGCCCTCGAGCTCCGAGAACGGCGTGCGCCCGCTCGCCTGCGCGCTCGAGGACTGCAGCGCGCGCGACAGGTCGAAGCTGCCGAGCGCGCCCTTGGTCACCGTGAACTCGCCGTCCAGGCGCGCCGCTTCAGCGAGCTTCGCCGGCTCGGCGCCACCCAGCGCGAAGCGGCCTTTGCCGTCGAAGCGCCCCTCGGACACCATCTGCGGCGCGAACACGGCCGCGTTCATGCTGCGGCCCTGGATCTCGCCCTGCACGCTCCACTGCGCGCCCCACTCGACGCGCGCCCTGCCCACCACCGTGCCGTCGTACAGGCGGCCGTCGAACTCGGCGCTCATGCCGGTGCGCTCGGCGCTGCCCTTCATGCCGAATTCGACCAGCGTCAGTTTGTCGACGAACGGCACCTCGAAGCTGCCCATCGTCACCTCGAAGCGCAGGCCCGCCTCGAGCGGCGATATCAGGCCGTTGACACGCTCGCCGGAGAGCCTGACCGAGAGCACCTTGCCGTTCGAGCCGATGCTGGCGTCGACGTCCATCGGCGGCAGCGCGAGCGGCCCCTCGAAGCGCACGTCCTTCGCCACCACGCGCGCCACCTGCAGCCGCCCCTGCTTCATGGTGCCGAGCAGGGCCTCGCCCAGCGCCGCCTGCTGCACCACGGTCTTCTCGAACTCCAGGCGCGTGAACACCTTGTCGTCGCCGAGGAGCGAGGTGAACTCCGGCACCGCGCGGATCTCGGCGATGTTCGCCGCGTCGCCCACCGTGACGCGCTCGAACCGCAGCTGCACGCCCGTCAGCACCCACATGCGCGCGGCTCCGATCTTCACCGGCGCGCCCACCGCCTCGGTCGCCGCCTTTTCGTATTCGGCGGTGTCGAGCGGGACGAAATTGGCGACGCCCGCGCCGATCGCCAGGGTGAGGAACAGGAAGATGGCGACGGGCTTGCCCCACTGCGTCGGCTGCTTGCGCCTGTAGGCCGCCGCCGCCTTCTTGCCCGAGACGTCGCCGCGGCTGCGCGCGCGCGCCACCTCGCGCTCGCGGTCGCGCAGCGCCTTGCGCGCCTCGGGCGTGAGCTTGCGCTCGTCGTCCTCGACGTCGCCGCGGTCGAGATCGGCGCTCGAGATCGGGATGTCGCCGACTTCCTTGTTGCGCGCCAGGGACTCGTGCTCCTTCCGCTTCGTCTCGGTCTCCTCCTCCTTGCGGCGCGCCCCCGCCTCGCGCTCGCGCTGCTCCGCGGCCTCGCGCTCGCGCTGCTCCTCTTCCTCGCGGCGGCGGCGCTCCTCGGCGTTCCGCGCCTTGCGCTCGGCTTCCTCGCGCTCGCGCTGCGCCTGCTCCTCTTGCGCACGGTGCTCGGCCTCGGCGCGCTCCTTGCGGTCCTCCGCCTCCTTCGTCATGCGCTCCTCGTCCTGGCGGCTGGAGAAGGAATCCAGGTCGGCGAGCAGCGACCCGGCCAGGGCGTCGGCCTCCTGCGCGGCCCGTTTTTCGGCCTCCGCGCGCTCCGCGGCCTCCACGACCTCGCGCTCGGCGCGCGCCTTGTCCTCCTGCTCGGCGCGCTGGCGGTAGGCGTCGTCGGACTTGCGCCGCGCCTCCTCGACCTCCCAGCGCTTGGCTTCCTCTTCCTTCTTCCTGCGCGCGTCGGCGTCGCGGCGCTTCCTGTCCTCGGCCTCGCGCGCGAGGCGGATCTGGCGCTGGTGCTCCTCGGCCTCGCGCCGCTCCTCCTCGGTGCGCTCGCGCTCGCGCTTCTGGCGCTCTTCGTCCGCGCGGCGCTCGGCCTCTTCGCGCGCCTGCTTCTCCTCCTCGTACTTCCTGCGCAGCGCGTCGGCTTCCTCGTGCGCCTTCTTCTCCTCGGTCTCGCGCCGCGCCCGCTCCTCGGCCTGGCGGCGCGTGCGCTCGGCCTCCTCGCGCGCCCGGCGCTCGGCTTCCTCGCGCGCCCGGCGCTCCTCCTCGATCTTGAAGCGCAGCTCCTCGGCCTCGCGCCGCGCGCGCTCGGCCGACTCGAAGCGCGAGCGCTCGGCGGCCTGCACCTTCTCGCGCGCTTCGCGCGCCACCTTCTCCTTCGCTTCGCGCTCGGCGCGCTCCCGGGCCTGGCGCTCGGCGTCCAGCCGCGCGCGCTCGGCGGCCTCGGCCTTCGCTTGCGCCTGCACCTGAGCCTCGGCCTCCGCGCGCTGGCGCGCCTCGATCTCGGCGCGTGTCTTGCCTTCGGCGGCGGCGGCCATGACCTGCTCGCGCGCCGCCTTGGCGCGCGCTTCGGCTTCCTGCCCCTCGCGCGCGCCCGCCTTGGCGGCGGCATCCGCCTTGGCCGCGGCCTCGCGCTCGGCGCGCGCGCGCTGCTCGGCCGCCTCGCGCGCCGCCGCCATCGGGTCCTTGGAAATGGGCGGTGCGACCGACGGCGGCGCCACCGATGGGCGCTCGATCCTGGGCGGCGCGCTGAAGATCTGCGTGAAGTCGAGGTCTTCGCCGCCGGCTGCCGGCTTGGGCGTGGGCGTGGGCTTCGAGGGACGCGGCGCGTTCGCGGCGCCGCGCTGCACGGTGCCCGGGGACACCTCGCGGATGAAGCCGTCGGCGTCCATCTTGCGGATCAGCGCGAAAAATTTCTCGTCGGCGGCGCGGTCGAACCTGGCGGAGAGCTGCTGCAGGGAGATCTTGCCGTCGATCGCCGCGAGGATGGCCCGGTCGCCGCGCGACAGCGTGCTGGTCTTGCCGGAGGCCTCCTGCACGCCCTTGCCAGTCTTCGAGTAGATCGCGGAGGGATTCATGGCGTGGGCATGCGGGACAGCGCCCTATTATAAGCAGTCGCTCACGCGCCGTACCCGCCCCCGCCGGGGGTCTCCACGATGAAAACGTCGCCGGCCGCCATCTCCGTGCGGTCCGTGGGCCCGAGCTCCACGCGGCTGCCGTCGGCGCGTAAAACATGGTTATGCCCCGGGGCCCCCGGCCTGCCCCCGGCCATGCCGTGCGGCGGCACGCGCCGGTGGTTCGACAGGATTGCCGCGGTCATCGGCTCGAGGAAGCGCACGCGGCGCACCGCGCCGTGCCCGCCGCGGTGCCGGCCCGCGCCGCCCGAGCCGTCGCGGATCTCGAAGCTTTCCAGCAGCACCGGGAAGCGCCACTCGAGCACCTCGGGATCGGTGAGCCGCGAGTTGGTCATGTGCGTCTGCACCACGTCCGTGCCGTCGAAGTCCGGCCCCGCGCCCGAGCCGCCGGCGATGGTCTCGTAGTACTGGTAGCGGTCGTTGCCGAAGGTAAAGTTGTTCATCGTGCCCTGCGCGGCGGCCATTATCCCGAGCGCGCCGTAGAGCGCGTCGGTGACGCATTGCGAGGTCTCGACGTTGCCGGCGACCACTGCGGCCGGGTAGCGCGGGTTGAGCATCGAGCCCGCGGGGATGCGCACGTCGAGCGGCTTGAGGCACCCCGCGTTGAGCGGGATCTCGTCGTCCACCAGCGTGCGGAACACGTACAGCACCGCGGCCATGCTCACCGCGGCCGGCGCATTGAAATTGTTCGGCAGCTGCGCCGAGGTGCCGCTGAAATCGATCACCGCGCTGCGCCGGTCGGCGCCGATCGAGATCCGCACGCGGATCAGCGCGCCGTTGTCGAGCGGCAGCTCGAACGCGCCGTCCTTCAGCACCCCGATCACGCGGCGCACCGACTCCTCGGCGTTCGCCTGCACGTGGCGCATGTAGGCGCGCACCACCTCGAGGCCGAAGTGCGCCACCATCTCCCGGAGCGCCTGCACCCCCTTCTCGTTGGCGGCGATCTGCGCCTGCAGGTCGGCGAGGTTCTGCTGCACGTTCCGCACCGGGTACCTGCCCGAGGACAAGAGCGCGATCGCCTCCCGTTCGCGCAAGCGCCCCTCCTCCACGAGCAGGAAGTTGTCGATCAGCACCCCTTCCTCCTCCACCGTCTTCGAATCCGGCGGCATCGAGCCCGGCGTGATGCCGCCGATGTCGGCGTGGTGCCCGCGCGAGCCGACGTAGAACAGGATCTCCTTGCCCTTCTCATCGAACACGGGCGTGATCACCGTCACGTCGGGCAGGTGCGTGCCGCCGTTGTAGGGCGCATTCAGCACGTACACGTTCCCGGGCTTCATCTTGCCCGCGTTCAGGCGGATCACCGTCTTGATCGACTCGCCCATCGATCCCAGGTGCACCGGCATGTGCGGCGCGTTGGCGATGAGATTGCCTTCGGCGTCGAACAGCGCGCAGGAAAAATCGAGCCGCTCCTTGATGTTCACCGAGTAGGCCGTGTTCTGCAGCCGCAAGCCCATCTGCTCGGCGATCGACATATACAGATTGTTGAAGATCTCGAGCATCACCGGGTCGGCCTCGGTGCCGATCGCCACGCGTTTCTCGCGCGGCACGACCCGTTCCAGCACGAGCTGATCGAGGGAAGTGACTTCCGCGCGCCAGCCGGGCTCGACCACGGTGGTGGCATTCGCCTCGGCGATGATGGCGGGGCCGGGGACCTGGTGACCGGGTTGCAGCTTTTCCCTTCGATATAAGGGAGCGTCGTGCCATTTCCCGCCGGTGAAGACCTTGACGCGGGTCTCCTCGATCGCCCCGTTTCCGCCTTTTTCCTTGGAAACGGGGCGAAAGCTTTCCCCGGCCGACAATGCCTCTACGGAGACGGCTTCGACGATGAGGGCCTTGCCGGGCATGAGGAAGGAGAACTGTTTGCGGTAGGCGGATTCAAATGCGGCACGCATATCGTCAACCGGGCCCAAAGGAACGAGGAGCGCGGTGTCGGTTCCTTCATACTTGAGATGGACATGGCGGAGGATACGGATTCGCGCCGCATCTACTCCCTGGAGCACCAGCTCGTCGGACGCCGCTTTCGCGAGCGTATCGAGCTCGGCTTCCAGCGCGGCGGACTCGAGATTCGCTTCAATCGCTTTTTCCTTCATCTCCACCTGGTCCGCGAGCCCCATGCCATAGGCCGAAAGCACCCCCGCGAGCGGATGGATGAACACCTTCGTCATGGCGAGCGCGTCGGCCACCAGGCAGGCGTGCTGCCCCGCCGCGCCGCCGAAGCAGCACAGCGTGTACTCGGTGACGTCGTGCCCGCGCTGCACGGAAATGTGCTTGATGGCGTTCGCCATATTGCCCACCGCGATCTGCACGAACCCCTCGGCCACCTGCTCGGGCGAGCGCCCGTCGCCGATGGTCTTCGCCAGCGCGGCGAACTTCGACCTCACCGCTGCTGCGTCGAGCGCCTCATCGCCGTCAGCGCCGAACACGCGTGGAAAGTAGTCCGACTGGATCTTGCCGAGCATCACGTTGGCGTCGGTCACCGCAAGCGGCCCGCCGCGCCGGTAGCTCGCCGGCCCCGGATTCGCGCCCGCCGAATCCGGCCCTACGCGGTAGCGCGCGCCGTCGAAGTGCAGGATCGAGCCGCCGCCCGCCGCCACCGTGTGGATGCTCATCATCGGCGCGCGCATGCGCACGCCCGCCACCTGCGTCTCGAACTCGCGCTCGAGCTCGCCCGCGTAGTGCGACACGTCGGTGGAAGTGCCGCCCATGTCGAAGCCGATGATCTTCTCGAACCCCGCGGCGAGCGACGTGCGCACCGCGCCGACGATGCCGCCCGCGGGGCCGGAGAGGATCGAGTCCTTGCCGTGGAAGCGCCGCGCGTCGGTGAGGCCGCCGTTCGACTGCATGAAGAGCAGGCGCACGCCTTCCAGCTCGCCGGCGACCTGGGCCACGTAGCGGCGCAGGATCGGCGACAGGTAGGCGTCGACCACGGTGGTGTCGCCGCGGCCGATCAATTTCATCAAGGGACTGACCTGGTGCGAAACCGAAATCTGGGTAAAGCCCACTTCTTTCGCCAGTGCAGCTACCCGCGCCTCATGCTGGGTATATCGATACCCATGCATCAATACGATGGCGATGGACCGAAAGCCGTCCCTGAAGCTTCTCTCGAGATCGGCGCGCGCTCGTGCCTCGTCCAGCGCAAGGAGGACTTCGCCGCGCGCGCCGATCCGCTCTTGAACCTCGACCGCCTCCGCATACAGCAACTCCGGCAGGACAATGTGCCGCTCGAATATCTTCGGCCGGTTCTGGTACGCAATCCTCAACGCATCCCGAAAGCCCTGTGTAATGAACAAGACTGTTCTGTCCCCCTTGCGTTCCAGCAACGCATTCGTAGCGACCGTCGTCCCCATCTTCACCGCCTCGATCCGCTCGCCCGGAATGCGCGCGTCGGGCGCGAGCTCGAGCAGCTGGCGGATGCCGGCAAGCGCCGCGTCCGGGTAGCGCTCGGGGTTCTCGGACAGCAGCTTGTGCGCGACGAGCGAGCCGTCGGGGCGCCGCGCGACGATGTCGGTGAAGGTGCCGCCGCGGTCGATCCAGAACTGCCACGCCATCAGCCGAACCTCGCCGCCGCGTACGGCGCCGGATCGACGCACGGCGCCTCCCCCGTCACCAGCTCCGCCACCAGGCGCCCGGTGACCGCGGCGAGCGTGAGCCCGTGGTGCGCATGGCCGAAGGCGAACCAGAGGTTCGCGTGCCTGGGCGCCGGCCCGATCACCGGCAGCATGTCCGGCGTACACGGCCGCGCGCCCATCCAGGGCTCGTTGTCGAGCCGCTCGGCGAGCGGGAACAGGTCGCGCGCGATCGGCTCGGCGCGCGCGAGCTGCACCGGTGTGCGCGGAGCGTCGCGCAATGCGAACTCCGCGCCCGTGGTGAGGCGGATGCCGCGCGCCACCGGCGCCATGAAGTAGCCGCGCTCCACGTCGAGGATCGGGTGGTTGAGCCTGGCCTCGCCCGCCGCGCGGTAGTGCATGTGGTAGCCGCGCTTCACGGCCAGCGGCAGGTCATAGCCGAGCGCGCGCGTGAGCACGTCGGCCCACGGCCCCAGCGCGACGACCGCGCCGCCCGCCTCGAGCGGCCCGCTGGCGGCGCGCAGCTTCCATCCGGCGCCGTCGGCCTCGAGCGTGGCGGCGTTGCCCTGCACGAACTCGCCGCCCAGCGCGCGAAAGCGCTTCAGGTACGCCTGCCCGAGGGCGTGCGGGTCGAGCGCGCGCGTCGGCTGGGTCCAGTGCAGCGCCCCGGCGAGCACCGGCGCGAGGTAGGGCTCGGCTTCCTGCAGCGCGCGCGCGTCGAGCTTGCGGTGCTCCACGCCGAAGTCCATCCTCAGCCCTTCGGCTTCCGCGAAGCGCCGGTCGCGCTCGCGCTCGGTGCGGAACACCTTCATCCAGCCGCCGCGCACGATGAGGTCCTCGGCGCCGGCTTCGGCGGCGAGCGCGTCGTGCTCGGCGACGCAATGCTCGATCAGCTTCGCGTACACGCGCGCCACCTGCGCGTGGCGCCCCGGGCGCGAGTGGTGCCAGTAGCGCCACAGGAACGGCGCGAGCGCCGGCAACGCCGACAGGTGGTAGTGCGCGTCGATGGTGCGGTTGAGGCCATAGCGCAGCAGCGCGCCGAAATCGTGCGGGAAGCCGTACGGAAACACGCCTTCGCGCTGGATCAGTCCGGCGTTGCCGAAGGAAGTCTCCTCCGCGGCGCCACGCCGGTCGACGAGCGCCACGGCGCGGCCGCGCTTCTGCAGGTGCAGCGCGACGCACAGGCCGACGATACCCGCGCCGAGGACGACGATGTCCTTGCGTGCCATTAGAATCGCATCCTAACTTGGATCGCATCGACACCGCGGTGATCGGCGCGGGGCTCGTCGGCCTCGCCGTGGCGCGCGCGCTCGCGCTCGCCGGCCGCGAGGTGGTGATCCTCGAGGCCGAGAACGCCATCGGCACGCACACCAGCTCGCGCAACTCCGAGGTGATCCACGCCGGCATCTACTATCCGCCGGGCTCGCTCAAGGCGCGCGCCTGCGTCGCAGGGCGCGAGCGCCTGTACGCCTACTGCGCCGAGCGCGGCGTGCCGCACCGGCGCTGCGGCAAGCTGATCGTGGCCGCCGATCGCGCGCAGCTCGACGAGCTGGAGAGCATCCGGCGCAAAGCGCACGCCAACGGCGTCGCCGACGTGGCGCGCGTGAGTCCCGCCGAGGTGCGCGCCCTGGAGCCCGAGCTCGCCTGCGTGGCCGCGCTGTTCTCGCCCTCGACCGGGATCATCGACAGCCATGCGCTGATGCTCGCCTACCTCGGCGACGCCGAGAACGCCGGCGCCATGCTCGCGCTGAAGAGCCCGCTCGAAGCCGCGCGCGTCACGCCGCAGGGCGTCGAGCTGCGCGTGGCGGGCGCCGAGCCGCTGCTCGCCCGCTGCGTGGTCAACAGCGCCGGACTCAGGGCGCCGAGCCTCGCGCGCCGCATCGCGGGCTACCCGGAGGCGCTCGCGCCGCGCGAGCTCTACGCCAAGGGCAGCTACTACACCCTCGCGCGCCGTTCACCCTTCACGCACCTCGTCTACCCGGTGCCCGAACCGGGCGGGCTCGGCGTGCACGTCACCCTCGACCTCGGCGGGCGGGCGCGCTTCGGTCCGGACGTGGAATGGGTGGACGCGATCGACTACCGCGTCGACCCGCGCCGCGCGCAGGCGTTCTACGCCGCGATCCGGCGCTACTGGCCGGGGCTGCCCGAGGGTGCGCTCGAGCCGGGCTACGCCGGCATCCGCCCGAAGATCGCCGGGCGCGGCGAGCCGGCGGCGGACTTCGTCGTGCAGGGCCCGCGCGAGCACGGCGTCGCCGGGCTGGTCCATCTGTTCGGCATCGAGTCGCCCGGATTGACAGCGTCGCTCGCGTTGGCCGATGATGTCGCGGCACACCTTTCCGCATAATCCAGGGGAACACATGAAATCCAGATTTGCAGTACTGCTCGCGGCATCGGCCGCGTTCGGCCTCGCGCACGCCCAGACCAAGTGGGACATGCCCACGCCCTACTCGGACGGCGAGTTCCACACGCGCAACATCGTGCTGTTCGTGGAGGACGTCGCCAAGCGCACCGGCGGCGCGCTCGAGATCAAGGTGCACTCCACCGGCTCGCTCATCAAGCACCCCGACATCCTGCGCGCGGTGTCCACCGGCCAGGTGAACATCGCCGAGTTCCTGCTCGGCCAGTTCGGCAACGAGGACCCGGTGTTCGCCGCCGACAACCTGCCCTTCGTCGCTGCCGGCTACGACAACGCCTGGAAGTTCTACCAGGCGCAGAAGCCGGTGCTCGCGAAGAAGCTCGCCGGGCGCGGCCTGACCCTGCTCTACTCGGTGCCCTGGCCCGGCCAGGGCATCTACACCAAGGAGCCGCTGAAATCGGTCGCCGACCTGAAGGGCACCAAGTTCCGCACCTATTCGCCGCTCACCGCGCGCCTGGCGGAGCTGCTCGGCGCGAGCCCGACCGTGATCCAGGTGCCCGAGGTCCCGCAGATGTTCGCCACCGGCGCGGTGCACGCCATGATCACCTCCTCGGCGACCGGCACCTCGACCAAGGCCTGGGAGTTCGTCAAGAACTACTACAAGACGAGCGCCTTCCATCCCAAGGACGTGGTGGTGGTGAACACGCGCGCCTTCAAAGGCCTGCCCAAGGCGCAGCAGGACGCGGTGCTCGCCGCGGCCAATGCGGCCGAGCCGCGCGGCTGGGCGATGTCCAAGCAGCGCGAGAAGGACGGCGACGAGACGCTCGCCAAGAACGGCATGACGATCCACCAGCCCGACGCTGCCATGAAGGCCGCGTTCGCCAAGGTGGGTGCGCAGATGGCGCAGGAATGGGAGAAGTCCGCCGGCGCCGACGGCCAGGCGATTCTCAAAGCCTATAGAAAATAGTTTGCGGCGGTTTCTCGACCGCCTCTACGCCGCGAGCGGCGTGCTC
>JBBDXL010000206.1:0-1561 GCA_040902335.1 Burkholderiales bacterium | reverse complement strand
CCGCCGTCATCCATCATTCCGCCGCCGCCCATCATGGACTCCATCATGTCCATGCCGGAAAACGCCCGGCTGAGGAGCGCGATTTCCGCGCCGTCGCGCCGCGCGCCGAAGTCCTCCAGCACTTCCACGCGCTCGAAGGGAAAGAGGGTTACATACGGGCGCTCCTGGATGCCTTCGCCGCGGCTGAAGAGCCCGCTGTCCGCCGCGATGACGCGCAGCGGCCGTCCGTCGGACCAGGCGAGCTTGTACACGCGGGCGTTCGACACGTTCGCGACCCTGAGCCGGTAAGGCTGCGGCGCCACCTTGAACGCGGTGTCGTCCACGCCGTTCACCAGCACGCGGTCGCCGAGCACCCCGTTCATGTCGTCCATCATCATGCGCTTGAACACGAGCTGGTTGTCCTCGCGCAGGCGGCGGTCTTGAAGGACGAGCGGCAGCTCGTGCTGCGGCGACGGCAGCCCTATCTCGCGCTCGGCCGGCTCGCGCACGACGATGAGACCTGCGAGGCCGCCGTAGGTCTGGCGGCCGGTGATGCGATGCGGATGCGGATGGTAGAGGTACGTGCCCGCCGGGTTGCGCACCGTGAACTCGACGGTGTAGCTCCCGCCGGAAGGCACGGCCTGGTGGGGGTGCCCGTCCGCGACGTCGGGCAGGATCATGCCGTGCCAGTGGATCACGGTCTCATCCTCGGCGCGGTTCACGACCTCGATGCGCACCCGCTCGCCGCGGCGCAGATCGAGCGTCGGGCCGAGGTTTCCCGGCGCCACGCCGATCGCCTCGCGCCGTCCGTGCAGCACCTCGGCGGTGTAGCGGAGGCCGCGCGTTTTCGCACCCTCGCGTATCGCCATCGCGGCCGGCGCGGCGACGATCCTGAGGATCAAATCCGGCCCCTCGGCGGCAAAAGCGCTGCGCAGCGCCGCGGGCATGGCCAGCATGCCGCCGCCGGCGGCGATCGTTTTGAGGACAGCGCGTCTCGTCCAGTGTGCAGTCATGGTTTCGCCTCGTCGTTCAGATAACCTCGATCATGCGCGCCAGCGGCACGGCCGCAGGCTTCGATGTATGCCATGGAAAGACTGTATGTGGGCCATGAAGGTTCCGCCATCCCGGTAAAATCGGTGCGCGGCGCAGCGCGCCGCCTTCCCAGCGCCCGCGGCACGCTCGCCCGGCGCAATTTGCGGCTGGGCCTGATCCTCGGCGGCGTCTGGGCCTTCATGTTCACCGCGGCCATAGTGGCCGGCGTCCTCGCGCACATGGCGAACGGCTGACCCCTACTGGAGCTCGTTCTTCGAGAGATAGTCAAACCTCGCCTTCAGTACTGTACTTCCTTCGCGAAGCCTGCCGCGTCCGCTGCCGGGCGGGCGCGCTCATTTGGCCTGCCCGCGCGCGGCGATCTGCTTCCAGGTCTTGCCGCGATCCTGGCTCACGAACACGTCGCGCTCGAACGTCGCGATCGCGATCTCGTCCCGGCGCGCGGGGTTCTGCGCGATATAAGCGACGGCATCCTTCCCGAGCTGCGGCAGCGCCGCGTTCTCGCGCCGCGGTCCGTCCAGCGAGATGCGCT
>JBBDXL010000205.1:0-10480 GCA_040902335.1 Burkholderiales bacterium | reverse complement strand
CCAGCAGGCCTAGATCGCGGTCTGCGGTCTTAGGTCTGCTTACAAAGCCGCGCGGGCAGCCTCGGATTGGTTCTCCTATCCGTCAACGAAGCCAGTTCTCCGCCGCGAGACCGGGCACGCGCGCAAACTCCCGCAAGTTCCCGGTAACTACGGTGGCGCCGATACTCAATGCATGCGCGGCCAGCAATGTATCCATCGGGCCGATCTTGATGCCGCGCGGCTCCAGGTACGCTCGAATTCGGCCCGCATGCACTGCCGCCAATTCGTCGAAATCCAGAAATCGAAAGTTGAGCAGCACCCGCCATACCAGGATTCTCTTCGCCTCGGGGGCCTCGGCCTTGGCAATCATCGTCTGCAGCTCGGAGAGCGTGATCGTCGAGATCAGACGTCGATCTGTAGCGAGTCCGTCAATTCGGCGGGCGAGCTGCTCCCAGCCCGCGCGCTGATGCACCAACGCCGAAATGGCGTTGGTGTCGAACATCCAATTCACCGAACGCGCTTCTTGCGCGCCGGGCGCAGCGCGGCATCCGCGCGACGGTCCGTCCACCCGGGTTGATCGCGTGCCGCGAGTTTAATCGGGCCGATCTCCCTGAGCAGATTCAGCAGATTGCCCTTGCGTCGGGGCAGGATGGAAATCACGCCGAAGTCCTTGCGCATCACCACTTCCTTGGAGTCGACCGCAAATTCCTTCGGCAACCTGATTGCCTGGCTGCCGCCATTGCGGAAAACCTTCACTACCTTGGTAAGGGTGGCCATTGGATTCCTGATATATAGACAAGTATCTAGACATTCTAGCATACCGACAGGAAAATCAATGGCGGCGCATGGCGCTCACACGCCCGACAGCCGGGCGTTGGCGAACGTCAGGCGCTCGACCAGGATCTCCATGAAGGCACGGTCGAACTTGTGCCGGCAGACGTCGGAGGCCTGCGCGAGCTTTTGCGTCGGCACCGAGATGATCTTCGATTCCTCCATCACCGTGACGTCCGCCCCGCGCAGCTGCTCGTCCTTCGACAGGTAGGCCATCTCGCCGAAGCATTCGCCGGTGTGCAGGATGTTGAGCAGCTTGCCCTTGCGCGTCACGCGCACCTCGCCGTCGGCGAGGATGCAGAAGAAGCTGCCCGGCTCGCCTTCCTTCATCAGCAGCTCGCCCGCGCCCGCGGTGCGCCAGTTGGAGATGCGCGCCACCTCCCACAGCTCGGCGTCGGTGAAGTTGGTGAAGAACGGAAGCCTGCGCAGCGACTCGAACTTGTCGGAGTCGGCGAAAGTGTCCTTCCTGCCGCTCAGGCCCTCGTTCCTGAACACTTCCGCCAGCTCGAGCGAGAAGTCCTCCCAGCTCGCGTAGCGCTGCGCCAGGTCCTTGGCCATGGCGCGCTTGACGATGGCGTCGAGCGCCGCCGGGATCTGCGGCCGGTAGGACGAGGGCGGCTGCGGCTCGACGTTGGCGATCTGGTAGATGAGGCTGAAGTTGTTGGTGGCCTGGAACGGCAGCCGCCCGGCGAGCAGCTGGTACATGACCACGCCGAGCGAGTAGATGTCGGTGCGATGGTCGAGCGCGTGCTCCTTCACCTGCTCGGGCGACATGTAGGCGGGCGAGCCGATGGCCGAGACCTGCGTGATGTCGCCGCTGGCGATGAGCGCGGCGCCGAAATCCGACACCTTGACGTCGGTCTCGCCCGTAAAGAGGATGTTCGCGGGCTTCAGGTCGCGGTGCGTGATGCCCATCTTGTGCGCGAATTCCAGCGCGCGCGTGCACTTGAAGATGATCTCCACCACGCGGTCGATGGGCAGCAGGTCCTGCGCATCGCCGTGGCGCTCGAGCGTCCCGCCATCCACGTACTCCATGACGATGTACTGCTGCCGGTCGTCGGCCACCGCGTCGAAGATCTGGCAGATGTGCGGATGCTGGAGCTTGCCGGCGAGGGAGGCCTCGGTGACGAAGAGCTTGCGGTACAGCCGCCCCCTGTCCTTGTTCTCGAACGCCTCCGGCATCACCAGCTTGACGGCGACGTTGCGGCCGTAGAACGGGTCGTTGCACAGGTAGACGACGCTGGTCGCGCCGCGGCCGATCTCCTGCAGCACCGGGTACTTGCCGATGCGCTCGGGCGTCGTGATAACGGCCGGGTTCATGGCCTCGCGCGCCGCGCGCGCGCGCGCGCCACCGCGGCCTTGACCTGGCGCGGCGCGGTGCCGCCGGGGTGATCGCGCGCCGCCACCGAGCCCTCCAGGCTGAGGCTGGCGAAGACGTCGTCGCCGATCGCGTCGGAAAAGCGCTTGAGCACGGCGAGCGGCAGCCCGGAGAGGTCGCAGCCCAGGCCTTCCGCCTCGCGCACCGCGCGCGCCACGATGCCGTGTGCGTCGCGGAACGCGACGCCCTTGCGCACCAAGTAGTCGGCGAGGTCGGTGGCGGTGGCGAAGCCCTCGAGCGCCGCGGCGCGCATCGCGTCGGGCACCGGCTCGATGCCCGGCACCATCTCGGCGAACACGGCGAGGGTGTCCTTCAAGGTATCGACCGCATCGAACAGCGGTTCCTTGTCCTCCTGGTTGTCCTTGTTGTAGGCGAGGGGCTGGCCCTTCATCAGCACCAGCAGCGCCATGAGCGAGCCGATGACGCGCGCGCTCTTGCCGCGCGCGAGCTCGGGCACGTCGGGGTTCTTCTTCTGCGGCATGATCGAGCTGCCGGTGGTGAAGCGATCGGGCATGCGCACGAAGCCGAAGCGCGGGCTCATCCACAGCACCAGCTCCCCGGCGAAGCGCGACAGGTGCACCATGGCGAGCGCGGCGTGGGCGCAGAACTCGATGGCGAAGTCGCGATCCGACACGGCATCGAGCGAATTGGCGCACACGGCGTCGAACCCGAGCTCGTGCGCGACGCGCTCGCGGTCGATGGGGAAGGTGGTGCCGGCGAGCGCCGCGGCGCCCAGCGGCAGCAGGTTGACGCGCCGCCGGCAGCCGGCGAAGCGCTGCCGGTCGCGCTCCAGCATCTCGACGTAGGCCATCAGGTGGTGGCCGAAGGTCACCGGCTGCGCCACCTGCAGGTGCGTGAAGCCCGGCATCACGAGGGCGGCGTGGCGCTCGGCCTGCGCCAGCAGCGCCTCCTGCAGCTTCGCGAGAAGCGCGTCGATGGCGTCGATCTCGTCGCGCAGCCACAGCCGCACGTCGGTCGCCACCTGGTCGTTCCTCGAGCGCGCGGTGTGCAGGCGCTTTCCCGCCTCGCCCACCAGCGCGATCAGGCGCCGCTCGATGTTGAGGTGCACGTCCTCGGCCTCCAGCGACCACTGGAAGCGCCCGGACTCGATCTCCTTCGCGATCAGCGCCAGGCCGCGCTCGATCTCGGCGCGGTGGGCGCGCGAGATCACGCCACAGGCGGCGAGCATGCGCGCGTGGGCGAGCGAGGCCTTGATATCGTGCAGGGCGAGCCGCCGGTCGAAGCCGACCGAGGCGGTGTAGCGCTTCACCAGGTCGTCCACGGGCTCGGCGAAACGCGCCGACCAGGGCATCGACGGGTTGCCTGCGGCGCTCTTAGCGCGCGCGCTGCGCTTGGTGCGAGGAGGGGCCATGGGGCATACTGGAGATCGCGGCGCGCCGCGCTATGCCAATGAGTATAAAGCAAAACTTTACAGCCGACGCCTTGCCGGACTTCCGCAACCTGGGCGTGGTGGCGCGCATCCTGCTTGGCGTCAACGCGCTCGCGTTCGCGGCGGTGCTCGCCGCCGCGCCGGGCTGGGGCGCGGCGCTCGAGCGATTTCTGCTGGTGGCGGCGCGCCTCGAGCCGGCGCTCGCGGTGACGCTGGTGGTGCTCTACGCGCTCTCGCCCGCGCTCGCACGGCTGCCGTACTGGCAGGGCGGCGCGGCCGTGGTGGCGCTCGCTCTCGCGGCGAGCGGCACGCTGCACGTGGCGAGCGCGGCGCCGGGCGATGCCGCCGCGGGGCTCGCGCGCACGCTCGTCCTCGCGGCGATCGCCGCGCTGCTGCTGCTGGCGTACCTGCGCCTGCTCACGCGCGCCTATTCGCCCGCGCTGGCCGAGGCGCGGCTGCAGGCGCTGCAATCGCGCATCCGGCCGCATTTCCTGTTCAACAGCCTGAACGCGGTGCTCTCGCTCATCCGCCGCGACCCGCGACGCGCCGAGCGCGCGCTGGAGGACCTGTCGGACCTGTTTCGCGTGCTGATGCAGGACAACCGCAGCTTCGTGCCGCTCGGCGACGAGATCTCGCTGCTCGAGCGCTACGCGAGCCTGGAGCAGCTGCGCCTGGGCGAGCGCCTGAAGGTGGTCTGGGAGCTGGACGCCGCGCCGCGCGACGCCATGATGCCGCCGATGATCCTGCAGCCGCTGCTGGAAAACGCGATCTACCACGGCGTCGAGCCGGGCGCGGGCGAGGGGCGCGTCGTGGTGCGCATCGAGCGGCGCGGCGCGCGCGTCTTCGCGCGCGTGGAAAATCCGTACCTCGAGGAGCATGCGCACCGCGCCGGCAACCGCATGGCGCTGGCGAACATCCGCGAGCGGCTGCAGCTGTTTTTCGACGTCGAGGCGCGCATCGACATGCGCGTCGCGGGCGAGCGCTACGTGGTGGAGATCGCGATGCCGTACCGGCCGGCGAAGGCCTGAAGCGATGCTGCGCGTGTTCATCGCCGACGACGAATCGCCGGCGCGCGAGCGCCTGAAGGAGCTGCTCGCCGACATCGCCGCGGAGCTGCCCACCGAAGTGGTGGGCGAGGCGGCGAGCGGCCTCGACGCCGTGGCGCAGCTGCCGGCGAGCCGCGCGCAGGTGCTGCTCCTCGACATCGAAATGCCCGGCATGCGCGGGCTGGAAGTGGCGCGGCACCTCGCCGGGCTGGAGCTCGCGCCCGCGGTGGTGTTCGTCACGGCGCACGACCGCCACGCCGTGGAGGCCTTCGAGCTGAACGCGCTGGATTACCTGTTGAAGCCGGTGCGCGCCGGGCGCCTCGCCGCGGCGCTGAAGAAGGCGAGCGCCGGCGGGCCGCCGGCGCGCGAGCAGCTGGCACGAGCGGCGGCGCAGGCGCGCGAATACCTCTCGGTGACCGAGCGCAACCGCATCCACCTGGTGCCGGTGCGTGACGTGGTCTACCTGCGCGCCGAGCTGAAGTACGTCACCCTGCGCACGCGCGCGGGCGAGCACCTGATCGAGGAGTCGCTGGTGGCGCTCGAGCGCGAGTTCGCCGAGCGCTTCGTGCGCGTGCACCGCAACTGCCTGGTGGCGCGGGCCGCGGTGCGCGGCTTCGAGCGCGCTGCCGAAGGCGGCGACGAGCCGCACTGGAACGTGGTGCTCGACGGCGTGCCCGAGCGCCTGCCGGTGAGCCGCCGCCAGTGGGCCGAGGTGCGGCTCCTCGTGAAGGAGGGCTGAATGCGCGCGCGCCTGACGATCGCCACGCGCCGCAGCCGGCTGGCGCTGTGGCAGGCCGAGCACGTCAAGGCGCGCCTCGAGGCGCGGCACCCGGGCACCGCCGTGGCGCTGCTCGCGCTGTCGACGCGCGGCGACGAGCTGCTGGAAGAGCGCCTCGACAAGGTCGGCGGCAAGGGCTTGTTCGTGAAGGAGCTCGAGCAGGCGATGGTCGAGGGTCGGGCCGACCTCGCGGTGCATTCCATGAAGGACGTGCCGGCGGCGCTGCCCGCGGGCTTCGTACTGGCCGCGATCCTCGAGCGCGAGGACGCGCGCGACGCGCTGGTGAGCAGCGCTTACGCGGACCTCGCGGCGCTGCCCGCAGGCGCGCGCGTGGGCACCTCGAGCCTGCGCCGCGCGGCGCAGGTCGCCGCCCGCTATCCGCATCTGCAGCTCCTCACGCTGCGCGGCAACGTCGAGACGCGCATCGCCAAGCTCGACCGCGGCGAGTACGACGCCATCCTGCTCGCGGCCGCGGGGTTGAAGCGCCTGGGGCTCGAGGCCCGCATCCGGCGCTGCCTGTCGGTCGAGGAGAGCCTGCCCGCGCCCGGGCAGGCGGCGCTCGGCATCGAATGCCTCGCATCGCGCGCCGATGTTTGTGCGCTGCTCGAGCCGCTGGCGCACGCGGCCAGCAGCGCCTGCGTGCGCGCGGAGCGCGCCGTGAGCCTTGCGCTGGGCGGCAGCTGCACGATCCCGCTCGGCGCCTACGCCGAGCTCTCCGGCGCCCGCCTGCGGCTGCGCGCCCTGGTAGCCGCGCCCGACGGCACGCGCATGGCGCAGGCCGAGTGCTCCGGCGCGGCGGACGACCCGGAAGCGCTGGGCGCGCAGGCGGCGCGGGTGCTGCGCGAGCAGGGCGCCGACGAGATCCTGGCGGCGATCGCCGCGTGAGCGCACTTGGGGGCCGGCGCATCCTGGTCACCCGGCCGCGCGAGCTGGCGCAGGGCCTCGCCGCGCTCATCGCCCGGGCGGGCGGCGAGCCGGTGCTCTATCCGGCGATCGAGATTCGCGATGCCGAGGATGCGGGCGCGGCGCGCGCGGCGCTCGCGCGCCTGCAGGAGTTCGATTTGGCGGTGTTCGTGAGCCCGAGCGCGGTGCGCAAGGCCTTCGAGCTGCTCGGTGAGCCCTGGCCGGCGCGCGTGCGCACGGCCGCGCTCGGCGCGGGCACGCGCCGCGAGCTCGAAGCGCACGGCGTGCGCGGGATCATCGCACCGCAGGACGGCGCTGACAGCGAGGCGCTGCTCGAGCTGCCGCAGCTGCGGCAGCTCGAGGGAGCGCGCGTGCTCGTCCTGCGCGGCGCCGGTGGACGCGAGCTGATCGGCGAGACGCTCGCCGCGCGCGGCGCGCAGGTGAGCGTCGTCGAATGCTACCGGCGCGCGCGTCCCGCGCCCGGCGCGGCGCCCGCGGGAACGCTCGATGCCGTGTGCGCGAACTCCGGCGCAACCCTGGAAAACCTCGTGGCGCTGCTCGGGCCGGCGCGCTTGCGCGACACGCCGCTGTTCGTGCCGCACGAGCGCGTGGCGCGGCTCGCGCGCGAGATGGGATTCAGCGCGGTCGAGGTGGCCGGCCCCGGCGACGCGCAGATGCTCGCGCGCCTGCTTGCATACTTCGGCGGCGCGAAGTAAAAACCTCTTCATGGAGACGAACGAACAGGCGGCGCCGCCCGAGCAGCCCGCGCCGCAGGCGCAGCCGCCCGTCAAAGGCGCAAGCCTCGCCCCGCGCATCGTGGCGGCCGTGCTGATCGCCGCGGCGCTCGGCGCCGCCGGCTGGGTGACCTACGATTCGCGGCTGCGGCTCGCCGCCACGCAGGAGGAGCTGGCGCGGCGCCTGAAGGGCATCGACGAGGACGCGCGCGAGGCGCGCGCCGCGGCGCGCGAGGCGCAGGAGTCGGCGCGCGAGATGCAGGCGAAGCTCGGCGCGCTCGAGGCGCGCCTCGCCGACGCGCAGAGCCAGCAGCTGGCGCTGGAGTCGCTGTACCAGGAGCTGTCGCGCAACCGCGACGAGTGGCAGCTCGCCGAGATCGAGCAGGTGCTCACCATCGCGCAGCAGCAGCTGCAGCTCGCGGGCAACGTGCGCGCGGGGCTGCTCGCGCTGCAGCTCGCCGAGAGCCGCCTGTCGCGCGCCGACCGCCCGCAGTTCCAGCCGGTGCGGCGCGCGCTGGCGCGCGACATCGAGCGCCTGAAGTCGCTCCCGGCCGCGGACCTCGCCGGCATGGCGCAGCGCCTCGATGCCGTGCTCGACGCGATCGACGATCTGCCGCTCGCCTACGACGGCCGCCTCGCGCGCGAGGCGCAGACGGCGCCGCCGGCAGCGGCCGGCGGCGGCTTCCTCGCGCAATTCGGCGCCGGACTGTGGCGCGACCTGAAGGACCTGGTGGTGGTGCGGCGCGTCGGTGCGCCCCAGCCGCCGCTCCTGCCGCCCGAGCAGGCCTACTTCCTGCGCGAGAACCTGCGCCTGAGGCTGCTCAATGCGCGCCTGGCATTGCTCTCGCGCAACCAGGCGGGCTTCGAGGCGGACGTGCGCGTCGCCCGGCAGTGGCTGCAGCGCTACTACGATGCGCGCGCCCGGCCCACCCAGGAGGCGCTTTCGCGGCTCGAGCAGCTGCAGGGCTCGCCGATCGGCTTCGAGCCGCCTTCCATCACGGACAGCCTCGACGCGGTGCGCAGCTTCAAGGCGCGCCGCGACCGCGCCGCGGGATGAAGGGCCTTTTCTGGCTGCTGGCGGTATTCGCCGCGGCGGCGGCGCTCGCCGTCTTCGGGCACCTCGACCGCGGCTACGTGCAGTTCGCGTATGCCGAGTGGCGCCTGGAGATGTCGCTGCTGCTGTATGCGGTGCTGGCGCTGCTCGCGTTCGTCGGCGCGTTCATCGTGGTGCGCATGCTGCAGCACACCCTGGCGCTGCCCGCGTACGTGCGCGCGTTTCGCGTGCGGCGGCGGCGCGAGCGCGCGCAGGCCGCGCTCGCCGCGGCGCTGCAGGCGTGGCTCGAGGGACGCTACGCGCGCGCGGAAAAAGAGGCGACGCGCGCCATCGCGGGCGACGCGTCGCCCGGCCTGGCGGCGATCATCGCCGCGCGCGCGGCGCACGAGCTGGGCGTGCCGGAGCGGCGCGAGCAATGGATGACGCGCGCGCTGGACGCGGGCCAGCGCACTGCCGGCATGCTCTCGCGCGCCGTGATGGCGCTCGGCGAGCGCGACTACGGCACCGCGCGCGACGCGCTGCGCAGCCTGCAGGGCTCCGGGGCGCGGCAGTTCGCGACGCTGCGGCTGCTGCTGCGCGCCGAGCGCGGGCTGCGCAACTGGGACGAAGTGCTGCGGCTCACGGCGCAGCTCGCCAAGCGCGATGCGATCGCGCCGGGCGTCGCCGAGGAGTACCGCGTGCAGGCGCAAGTCGAGCTGCTGGCGCAGGCGGCGGCCGAGCGCGGCGCGTTCGAGGAGCGCTGGCGCAAGATTCCCGCGCGCGAGCAGTCGATCGCGCGCGTGGCGGGCGCCGCGGCGCGCCACGCGCTCGCGCTCGGGCTGACGACGCTGGCGCGCGACGCCGTCGAGAAGGCGCTCGCCGCCGAGTGGGCGCCGGCGCTCGCCGCGCTGTACGGGGAGCTGCCCGGGATGGAGCAGCCCGCGCGCGGCGAAGAGGCGCGGCGGCGCATCGAGCGCGCGGAAAAGTGGCTGCTCGGGCACGAGTCGGACCCGCAGCTGCTGGCCGCGCTGGGGCGCCTCTGCGCGCACGCCGAGCTCTGGGGCAAGGCGCAGAACTACCTGGAGGCGAGCCTGTCGTTCGGGGAGACGCGCGCCACGCACCTGGAGCTCGCGCGGCTGCTCGACCGGCTGGAGCGCGGCGCGGAGGCGCAGCAGCATTACCGCCGGGCGGCGGAGCTGCCTTGAACACCTGGCGCGCTATACTTGTGCAGGCATGCGCGCCCGGAGTTCTGCCATGAATTCGCCATTGATCACCATTGATCCCGATATCCACAGTGGAACTCCCGTGTTCGCTGGCACGCGAGTTCCGGTCAGGACGCTCTTCGATCACTTGGAAGCTGGAGAGTCGTTGGAGGTCTTTCTGGATGACTTTCCGTCCGTCAGTCGCGAACTGGCGGTAGCCGTGCTTGAAGAGTCTAGCCAATGATCGACGCGAGGGAATGTCTTAGCGCGTGCTGATCAGCTTCGCTAAGGCGGCCCAGGCGATGAACCACCAGTGATTGCGCGACGGTCGCGATGACTGGTTTGATAGCAGAAGGCTTGAGTAACCCGGCATCTCTCCAGTTGCTCACTTCAGTGTCGGCCGGGGCACCGAAACTTCGCGCCCGACTTGTCACTGCCATGATGACGAGATCCCGGCGATCGCGGTTGTAGCGATCCCCGCTGATGACTACGGCCGGCCTGCGCTTGACCGTGCTCTGGTCGGTGAATGGAAACGGAACGAGGACAATGTCGCCGAAGCTATAGCCGGTCGTAGACGGCATCCTCGTCGTTGTCCCAGACAGCGGCGAACGCCGGCTCGGCCACACGTGTCACCGCGCGCGCAACTGCGCGCTCCTGCTCCTGCGCACGCAGGAAGTCGACGAAGTTCTCGACCTCCGCGACGCGTTCCGCAGGCAAGGCCTTCAACTTCTTGATCAGCGCTTCGGGGTCCCGGGTATTCATCGTTGCGCGAAGGTGTCGATGGCCGATTCTATGCCCAGTCCCTTGGCCTGAGGAAGTCCCGGTAAAGCCTTTCCTCCGCCGATCCCGGCTCGGCCTTCCAGTCGTAGCGCCACGCCACGCGCGGCGGCAAGGACATGAGGATCGCCTCGGTGCGCCCGCCCGACTGCAGGCCGAACAGCGTGCCGCGGTCGTACACAAGGTTGAACTCCACGTAGCGCCCGCGCCGGTAAGCCTGGAACTCGCGCTCGCGCTCGCCGTAGGGCGTCTCGCGCCGGCGCTCGATGATCGGCACGTAGGCGGCAATAAAGTGGTCGCCGACCGAGCGCACGAGCGCAAAGCAAGTGTCGAAATCCGGCTCGTTCAGGTCGTCGAAGAAGATGCCGCCGATACCGCGCGGCTCCTGCCGGTGCTTCAAATAGAAGTACTCGTCGCACCAGCGCTTGA
>JBBDXL010000204.1:2143-10484 GCA_040902335.1 Burkholderiales bacterium | reverse complement strand
GAGATCGGCTTGCCCGGCTGGTAGGGCGCGATCGAGCGCACGTACGAGGGCGAGAGCTCGCAGGAATCCAGGGGCATGGCGGGGCGTCCGGTCATGCGCCGGCAACCGGGTAGGAGCCGAGCACCTTGAGAAACGGCGCCTTGCGGCGCAGCGCCTCGAGCGCGGCGGCGACGCGCGCGTCCTTCTGATGCCCTTCGAGATCGATGTAGAACACGTACTCCCACAGCGCGCTGCGCATGGCGCGTGCCGGGCGCGATTCGATGCGCGTCATGCTGACGCCCGCCTCGGCGAGCGGCGTGAGCAGCGCGTGCACCGCGCCGGGCCGGTTCTCGGCCGACATGACGAGCGAGGTGCGGTCGCGGCCGGTAGGCGCCGGGTCGAGCGCGCCGAGCACCAGGAAGCGCGTGGTGTTGTTCGGGTCGTCCTCGATGGCGCGCGCGAGCAGCTGCAGGCCGTAGCGCTCGGCGGCCGCCTCGCCGGCGATGGCGCCGGCGCCCGCTTCGCGGCTGGCGCGCTCGGCGGCCTCGGCGTTCGAGGCCACCGGCACGCGCTCGGCGCGCGGCAGATTCTGATTGAGCCAGGCGCTGCACTGCGCGAGCGACTGCGCGTGCGAGTACACGCGCTGCACGCGCGCGATGTCGCCCGCCTGCGCCATCAGGTTCTGCTGCACGCGCAGCTCCACCTCGCCGCAGATCCTGAGCGGCGTGACGAGCAGCAGGTCGAGCGAGCGGCCCACCGCGCCCTCGGTCGAATTCTCCACCGGCACCACCGCGAACTGCGCGTCGCCCGACTCGCAGCGGCGGAACGCCTCGTCGATGACGGCCGCGGGCAGCGCCTCGACGCCGCCGCCGAAATGACGGCGCACCGCCTGCTCGCTGAAGGTGCCCGGCGGCCCCAGGTAGGCGACGCGGATCGGCTGCTCGAGGCCGCGGCAGGCCGAGATCACCTCGCGGAACACGCGCGTCAGCGCCGCCGCCGGCAGCGGCTTGCCGTCGTGCGCCGCGACGCGGCGCAGGATCTCCGCTTCGCGCTCCGGGCGGTAGGCGGGCGCGCCGCCCTTCAGCGCGCCGATGCGCTGCACGAGCCGCGCGCGCCGCTGCAGCAGCTCGACGAGTTCGCCGTCGAGCGCGTCGATCTCGGTGCGCAGCTTGTCGATGTCCCCGCTCATGGCTCGAGCGGAAGATATCTGACCGCGAGCACGCCGTCGATGGCGCGCAGCGCGGCGAGCGCCGCCGCAGGCACCGGGCTGTCGACGTCGACCAGCGTGTAGGCCACGTCGCCCCGGGACTTGTTCAGCATGTTGTGGATGTTGATGCCGCGCTCGCCCATGGCGTGGGAGATGCGCGCCAGCATGTCGGGCACGTTGGCGTTGGCGATCGCCAGGCGGTACGGCGACTCGCGCGCCATCACCGCCTCGGGGAAGTTGACGGCGTTGCGCAGGTTGCCGTGCTCGAGATACTCGCGCACCTGGTCCACCACCATCACCGCGGAGTTCTCCTCGGCCTCGCGCGTCGAGGCGCCGAGGTGCGGCAGCGCCACCACGCCGGGCACGCCGATCAGCGGGCCCGTCGGGAAGTCCGTGACGTAGCAGCGCAGACGCCCCGCGGCCAGCGCCGCCAGCACCGCGGCGTCCTCCACCACGCCCTCGCGCGAGAAATTGAGCAGGATCGCGCCCTCGCGCATCAGCCCCACGTTCTTCGCGTTGACGAGGTGGCGCGTGCGCTCGGCGAGCGGTACGTGCAGCGTGACGAAGCGGCTCGCCCGGAGCAGCTCGTCCACCGAGGCGGCGCGGCGCACCTGCGACGGCAGGCTCCAGGCGCCCTCGACGGTGATATCGGGGTCGTACCCGGTCACGTGCATGCCGAGGCGGATGGCGGCATCGGCGACCAGGCTGCCGATCTTTCCCAGGCCGATGACGCCGAGCGTCTGCCCGGGGAGCTCGAGGCCCGCGTAAGCCTTCTTGCCGTCCTCGATGCGCCTCTCGAGATCGGGCGCCGCCTGGTCCAGGCCGCGCACGAAATCGAGCGCCGGCGCGAGGTTGCGCGCCGCGATCAGCAGGCCCGCGATCACCAGCTCCTTCACCGCGTTGGCGTTGCCGCCCGGGGTGTTGAACACCGGCACGCCGCGCGCGGAAAGCTCGCGCACCGGGATATTGTTGGTGCCCGCGCCGGCGCGGCCCACCGCTTTCAGGCGCTCGCCGAGCGCCCTGCGGTGCAGGTCCTGCGAGCGCACGAGCACCGCATCGGGCGCGCGCGATTCGCTGACCAGTGCGTAGCGCTCGGCCGGAAAGCGCTGCAGCCCGGCCTGCGCCACGCGGTTCAGCACCAGGACTTCGAGCTTTTCGGCGGGCTCAGCCATGGCGCGCCGCGAACTCGCGCATGTACGCCGCCAGCTGCTCGACGCCCTCGAGCGGCATGGCGTTGTAGATGGAGGCGCGCATGCCGCCGACGGCGCGATGTCCCTTGAGCTGCGACAGGCCGCGCTCCCCCGCACCCTTGAGGAAGGGGGCGTCGAGCCGCTCGTCGGGCAGCCGGAAGGTCACGTTCATGCGCGAGCGGTCGGCCTTGTCCACGGGGTTGTCGTAGAAGCGGCCGGCGTCGATCGCGTCGTAGAGCAGGCGCGCCTTGACGACGTTGCGCCGCTCCATCTCCGCCAGGCCGCCGAGGGCTTTCAGCCACTTGAACACCAGCCCGGCTATGTATATGGCGTAGGTCGAGGGCGTGTTCAGCATCGAATCGGCGTCGGCCTGCAGCTTGTAGTCCATCACCGTCGGCGTGCCCTTGGCCGCCTGGCCGATCAGGTCCTCGCGCACGATGACCAGCGTCAGACCGGCCGGGCCCGCGTTCTTCTGCGCGCCGGCGTAGATCAGGCCGAACTTCGAGACATCGAGCGGCCGCGACAGGAAATGCGAGGACGCGTCGGCGACCAGCGGCACCGCGCCGGTGTCCGGGACCCAGTGGAATTCGACGCCGCCGATGGTCTCGTTGGAGCAGTAGTGCACGTAGGCGGCGTCCGTGCGCACGTCCCAGCTGCGCGGCGCGTAGGCGAACTTGCGGTCCTCCGAGCTCGCCGCGATGTGCACGTCGCAGTAGGCCTTGGCCTCCTTCACCGCCTTCCTGGACCATTCGCCGGTGAGCACGTAGTCCGCGCCCGGCTTGCCGCGCAGCAGGTTCATCGGCACCTGGGCGAACTGCAGGGTCGCGCCGCCCTGCAGGAACAGCACCTTGTAGTGCGTGGGGATCGCGAGCAGCTCGCGCAGGTCGGCCTCGGCTTGCGCGGCGATCGCCATGAACTCCTTGCCGCGGTGGCTCATCTCCATCACGCCCATGCCGCTGCCGCGCCAGTCGAGCATCTCGTCGCCGGCCCGCGCCAGCACCTCGGCCGGCAGCATCGCCGGCCCGGCGCCGAAGTTGAAGATGCGGGACATCAGTGAACCGTGGGCGGCGGCTCCTCCGCCGGCGGCAGCGGCGCATCGCCGTCGCTGCCGTCGCCGTTGCCGGGCACGTCTTCGTCCTTCTCCTCGATGCGCTCGAGCCCGGCGAGCTTCTCGCCCTCGCCCAGCGCGATCAGCGTCACGCCCTGCGTCGAGCGGCCCTGCTCGCGGATCTGCGCCACCTTGGTGCGGATGAGCACGCCGCGCGTGGAGATCAGCATCACCTGGTCGCTGTCGTCCACCAGCACGGCGCCCACCAGGCGGCCGTTGCGGTCCGAGGCCTGGATGGCGATCAGGCCCTGGCCGCCGCGCCCGTGCTTCGTGTACTCCGAGATCGGCGTGCGCTTGCCGTAGCCGAACTCGGTGGCGGTGAGCACGGTGAGGCGCTCGTCCTTCGCCACCAGCATGCACACCACGCGCTGGCTGCCGTCCTCCGGCAGGCGCATGCCGCGCACGCCGCCCGCCTGGCGGCCCATCGGCCGCACCTCGGACTCGGCGAAGCGCACCGCCTTGCCTTCCGAGGAAAACAGCATCACGTCGGCGCTGCCGTCGGTGAGCACGCCGCCCACCAGGTAGTCGCCCTCCTCGAGGCTCACCGCGATGATGCCGCTCGGCCGCGGGCGCGAGAATTCCGCGAGCGGCGTCTTCTTCACGGTGCCGCGGGCCGTCGCCATCAGCACGAAATGCTGCTCGTCGAACTCCTTCACCGGCACCACGGCGGTGATCTTCTCGTCTTCCTCGAGCGGGAACATGTTCACCACCGGCTTGCCGCGGCTCGCGCGGCTGCCCTGCGGCACCTCGAACACCTTGAGCCAGTACAGGCGCCCGCGGTTGGAGAAGCACAAGAGGTAATCGTGCGAGTGCGCGACGAACAGCCGCTCGATGAAGTCGTCCTCCTTCATCGACGTAGCCGAGCGCCCGCGCCCGCCGCGGCGCTGCGCGCGGTAGTCGGCGAGCGGCTGCGACTTGACGTAGCCGCCGTGCGAGAAGGTGACCACCATGTCCTGCGGCGCGATCAGGTCCTCGATGGAGATGTCCTCGGCCACCGTGACGATCTCGGTGCGCCGCGCGTCGGCAAAGTCGCTCTTCAGCTTGCGCAGCTCCTCGCCGATGATCGCCGTGATGCGCGCGGGCTGCTCCAGGATGTCGATCAGGTCGGCGATCTGCGTCATCACCTCGCGGTACTCGTCGCGGATCTTGTCCTGCTCGAGCCCGGTCAGGCGCTGCAGCCGCAGCTCGAGGATCGCCTGCGCCTGCTCGGCCGAGAGCCGGTAGCCGTCGTCCTGCAGGCCGTACTCGGGCGCGAGGCCCTCGGGCCGGAACTGCGCGGCGGCGGCGCGTCCCAGCAACTCGCGCACCAGGGGCGAGGGCCAGGCGCGCGCCATCAGCTCGCGCTTCGCGTCGGGCGGCGACGGCGCGCGCTTGATCAGCGCGATCACCTCGTCGACGTTGGACAGGGCCACCGCCAGGCCTTCCAGCACGTGGCCGCGCTCGCGCGCCTTCCTCAGATCGAACACCGTGCGCCGCGTCACCACCTCGCGCCGGTGCGACACGAACGCCTCGAGCAGCTGCCGCAGATTCAGGAGCTTCGGCTGGCCGTCGACCAGCGCCACCATGTTCATGCCGAAGCTGTCCTGCAGCTGCGTCTGCTTGTAGAGGTTGTTCAGCACCACCTCGGGCAGCTCGCCGCGCTTCAACTCGATCGCCACGCGGATGCCGTCCTTGTCGGACTCGTCGCGGATGTCGGAGATGCCCTCGATTCTCTTCTCGGTGACCAGCTCGGCGATCTTCTCCAGCAGCGCCTTCTTGTTCACCTGGTAGGGCAGCTCGTCCACCACGATCACCTGGCGGTTGCCCTTTTCCATGTCCTCGAAGTGCGTGCGCGCGCGCATCACCACACGCCCGCGCCCCGTGCGGTAGCCCTCGTGCACGCCGGCCAGGCCGTAGATGATGCCCGCGGTGGGGAAGTCGGGCGCCGGCACCAGCTTCATCAGCTCCTCGATGGCGCAGCGCGGGTTCTCGAGCAGGTGCAGGCAGGCGTCCACCACTTCGCCGAGGTTGTGCGGCGGTACGTTGGTCGCCATGCCCACGGCGATGCCCGAGGAGCCGTTCACCAGCAGGTTCGGCACGCGCGTCGGCAGCACCGCGGGCTCGCGCTCCTTGCCGTCGTAGTTGGGGACGAAGTCGACGGTTTCCTTGTCGATGTCGGCCAGCATTTCGGCGCTGAGGCGCGCCAGGCGGCACTCGGTGTAGCGATAGGCCGCGGCGTTGTCGCCGTCGATCGAGCCAAAGTTGCCCTGCCCGTCGACCAGCAGGTAGCGCATGGAGAAGTCCTGCGCCATGCGCACCAGCGCCTCGTAGGTCGCCGAATCGCCGTGCGGATGGTACTTGCCGAGCACCTCGCCCACGACGCGCGCGCACTTTACGTAGGGCCGGTTCCACACGTTGTTCGCCTCCTGCATGGCGAACAGCACACGCCGGTGCACGGGCTTCAGGCCGTCGCGCACGTCCGGCAGCGCGCGCCCCACGATCACGCTCATGGCGTAATCGAGGTACGAGCGGCGCATCTCCTCCTCGAGACTGACGGGGAGCGTTTCCTTGGCGAACTGATCCATTGCGGCTCTTGTTCTGGAGGGGAAAGTGGCCGTTCAAGGCGCTGTTTCGAACGTGAAATTTTAGCACGCGGATCCTCTCGACCTGAGCCCCTCGCCTGTGCTTAAATGCAGGACATTCCGTGCGAGGGAGAACAACGATGATCAGGAGGATCGCCCAGAATTTCGTCTGCGCCGCCGCGCTCGCGGCGCTGGTGGGTTGCGCCACCACCGAGGAGGCGCCGGTCGCGCCCGCGCCCGCCCCGGCGCCCGCCACGCCGGCCCCGGCGCCCGCGGCACCGGCGCCGGCCCCGGCGCCCGCGCCGGCACCCAAGCCGATGGCGGCGCCGGCCAAGCCCAAGCCGCTGCGCGTCTTCTCGCACGTGCTGTTCGCGTTCGACAAATCGGTGCTCTCCATGAGCGCGCAGGACACGCTCGATCGCGAAGTGGTGGTGCGCTTCGGCGAATTCGGCGACCTGCGCTTCATCAACGTCAGCGGCTACACGGACCGCATCGGCTCCGTGCAGTACAACCAAAAGCTCTCCGAGCGCCGCGCGAGTGCCGTCAAGGCCTACCTCGTGCGCCAGGGTGCCGACGGTGCGAAGATCGAAACCACCGGCTACGGCAAGATGTACGTCGGCTCGACGCTGCCGGTGGCGAGCTGCTCGCAGAAGGAGCGCAAAGCGCTGATTGCCTGCCTGCAGCCGAACCGCCGCGCGGAGATCGAGGTGCTGGGCACGGGCCGCTAGGCGCCGCCCGCGACCCGCACCAGGCCCCGCCGCGCGCGGGGCTTTTTTGTTGGCGGTGCATCGCATGACGGAACGACTGCTGATCAACGCGCGCTGGCTGGTGCCGGTCGAGCCCGCCGGCGCGGTGCTCGAGCGGCACGCGGTCGCGGTACAGGCGGGCTGCATCGAGGCCGTGCTGCCGGCGGCGCAGGCGGCCGAGCGCTACCCGGAGTACACGCGCATCGACCTGCCGGGGCACGCGCTCATGCCGGGCCTGGTCAACGCCCACACGCACGCGGCCATGGCGCTGATGCGCGGCATGGCCGACGACCTGCCGCTCATGCGCTGGCTCGAGGAGCACGTGTGGCCGGTGGAGGCGAAGCACGTCTCGGCGGAGTTCGTGAAGGACGGCACGCTCCTCGCTTGCGCCGAGATGCTGCGCGGCGGGGTGACGTGCTTCAACGACATGTACTACTTCCCGGAGGCGGCGCTGGAAGCGGCGCTGCAGGCGGGGATGCGCGCCGCGCTCGGCCTCATCGTCCTCGAGTTTCCATCGGCGTACGCCACCGATCCGCAGGCCTACCTGGCACAGGGCCTCGCGCTGCGCGACCGCTGGCGCGAGCATCCGCTCGCGTCCTTCTGCCTGGCGCCGCACGCGCCCTATACCGTGTCCGACGCCACCTTCCGCAAAGTAGCGCAGCTCGCCGCCGAGCTCGAGCTGCCGGTGCACGTGCACGTGCACGAGACCGCGGGCGAGGTCGAGCGCTCCGTCGCCGAGCACGGCGTGCGGCCGCTCGAGCGGCTCGCGGCCCTGGGGCTGCTCGGCCCGAGCCTGATCGCGGTGCACGCGGTGCACCTGACGCCGCCCGAGATCGCGCTCCTCGCCAGGCACCGCGCCACGGTGGCGCACTGCCCCTCGTCCAACCTCAAGCTCGCGAGCGGCATGGCGCCGGTGGCGCAACTGCTCGCGGCGGGCGTCAACGTCGCGCTCGGCACCGACGGCGCGGCCAGCAACAACCGGCTCGACATGTTCGAGGAGATGCGCCTGGCCGCGCTGCTCGCCAAGGCCGCCGGCGGCGATGCCGAGGCGATGCCGGCGCACGCGGCGCTGCGCGCGGCGACGCTCGGCGGCGCCATCGCGCTCGGCGCCGAGGCGCGCTTGGGCAGCATTGCAGCGGGCAAGGCCGCGGACCTCGTTGCCGTCGCCCTCGACGACATCGCGCTGCAGCCCGTGTACGACGTCGTCTCGCACCTCGTCTACGCCTGCGGGCGCGAGCACGTGACCGACGTCTGGGTCGGCGGCGAGCGCATCCTGCGCGATCGCCAGCTCACGCGCGTCGATGTTGCTGACTTGCAAGGCCGCGCCGCCTTGTGGCAAACTAAGATACTGAATTCCTTGCACTGACCGGCCGTTATCTTTCGGTCCGGGTCGGCCTTCCCAAACCAAGAAGCGACGGGAGAATGCGCATGCTCAAGAACACTCTGCGATCGGCTGGTCTCGGCGGCGCGCTGCTGGCGCTGACCTTGCTCGTAGGCTGCGCCACCACCGAGGAGCCCGCACCGGCCCCCGCGCCGGCCCCCGCGCCCGC
>JBBDXL010000204.1:0-2043 GCA_040902335.1 Burkholderiales bacterium | reverse complement strand
GCTGCGCCACCACCGAGGAGCCCGCACCGGCCCCCGCGCCGGCCCCCGCGCCCGCCCCGGCCACGCCGGCCCCCGCGCCCGCCCCGGCTCCTGCCCCCGCGCCGGCCCCCACGCCCGCGCCCAAGCCGATGGCGCAGAAAGTGACGCTGGCGGCGGACGTGCTGTTCGACTTCGACAAGTCGGTGATCAAGCCGGACTACAAGGACCGGCTGGACAACCTCTCGGCGCAGGTCCGCGGCATCAACCTCGAGGTGGTGATCGCCATCGGCCACGCCGACCTGATCGGCACGCTGCAGTACAACCAGAAGCTGTCGGTGCGCCGCGCGGAAGCCGCCAAGGCCTATCTGGTGTCCAAGGGAATCGAGCCGAACCGTGTCTACACCGAGGGCAAGGGCGAGACGCAGCCGGTCAAGGCCTGCCCGGGGCAGAGCGGCAAGGCGCTGATCGACTGCCTGCAGCCGAACCGGCGCGTGGAGCTGGAAGTCATCGGCACGAAGAAGTAAGCCGCGATTCGCGGCGAGAAAGGGCCCCGCTGCGGCGGGGCTTTTTTTGGTACCCATGCGGCGCAGGTGAGAGAATCGGCACGGTGCCACATCGGGTTTCCCATGGTCTCGTGTTTTTTGGCGGCATGAATCTCGCCGCCAAAAAACACGAGATGTATTTGAAAAGCGCTCGCCATGTCCATGGTCAACGCTGATCCGGCCGAGCTGCAGAAATTCTCCGACCTCGCCCACCGCTGGTGGGACCCGCAGGGCGAGTTCCGGCCGCTGCACGCGATCAACCCGCTGCGCCTGGAGTGGATCGAGCGACACGCGCCGCTCGCGGACCAGGACGTGGTCGACGTCGGCTGCGGCGGCGGCATCCTCGCCGAAGCCATGGCGCGGCGCGGCGCGCGCGTCACCGGCATCGACCTCGCGGAGAAGCCGCTCAACGTCGCCCAACTACACCTCATGGAGAGCGGACTCGCGGTGCGCTACGAGTTCGCCTCGGCGGAGGACTATGCGGCGTCGCACGCGGGGGCCTTCGACGTGCTCACCTGCATGGAGATGCTCGAGCACGTGCCCGATCCCGCGAGCGCGGTCGCGGCCTGCGCGCGGCTGCTCAAGCCCGGCGGGCGCGCGTTCTTCTCCACCATCAACCGCAATCCCAAGGCATACCTGTTCGCGGTGATCGGCGCCGAGTACGTCCTGAAGCTCCTGCCGAGGGGCACGCACGACTACGCGCGCTTCATCCGCCCCTCCGAGCTCGCGCGCTGGTGCCGCGACGCGGGGCTGCGCGAAGTGGAGCTCACCGGCATGATCTACAACCCGCTCACGCGGCGCTACCGGCTGGGGCCGGACTGCGACGTCAACTACCTTTTGTGCTGCACGCGCGATGCGTAGTCGCGCGGTGCTCTTCGACCTGGACGGCACGCTCGCCGACACCGCGCCCGACCTCGCGGCGGCGCTCAACAAGCTGCGCGCCGACCAGGGACTCGAGCCGGTGCCGCTCGAGCGCCTGCGCCCCTTCGCCTCGGCCGGCGCGCGCGGCCTGGTGCACGCTGGCTTCGGGGTGAAGCCCGGCGACACCGACTACGACGCCCTGCGCGAAGCCTTCCTCGAGGCCTACCGCGACAATACCTGCGTGGAGACGCGGCTGTTCCCGGGCATCGCCGAGCTGCTCGCCGAGCTCGCCCGGCGCGCGCTGCCCTGGGGCATCGTCACCAACAAGGCGACACGCTTCACCGACAGGATCGTCGCCGGCCTCGCGCTGACCCCGGCCTGCGTCGTGTGCGGCGACACCACGGAGCACCTCAAGCCGCATCCGGCGCCGATGCGGCACGCGGCCGAGCAGCTCAAGCTTGCGCCGGGCGAGTGCATGTACCTGGGCGACGACTTGCGCGACATCCAGGCGGCGCGCGCCGTGGGCATGAGCGCAATCGCGGTGGGCTGGGGCTACCACCATCCCGAGAACGGCGGCCCCGGCTCCTGGCAGGCCGACGCGGTCATCGCGCGCCCGCAGGACTTGATCGCGCTGCTCTAGCCCCCCTATGCGATAATGCGT
>JBBDXL010000203.1:0-10491 GCA_040902335.1 Burkholderiales bacterium | reverse complement strand
TCGGTGGCGCAGGCGCACCGCAACCTCGTCGACCAGGTGGTGGAAGTCGACGAGCCGCTGATGGCCGAGTACCTGGAGAAGGGCGAGATCGAGCCCGCGGCGCTGCACGAGCCGCTGGAAGCCGCGATGCGCGAAGGGCACCTGATCCCGGTGGTGTTCTGCTCGGCGAAGACCGGCGCGGGCGTCGCGGAGCTGCTCGACGTCATCGTCAAGCTGCTGCCCAACCCCGCCGAAGGCAATCCGCCCAAGTACCTCAGCGTGCCGGCCGACGGCGGCGCGCCCGCCGAGATCCAGGCGACGCCCGATCCGTCGCAGCACGCGCTCGCGCACGTCTTCAAGGTCGAGATCGACCCCTACATCGGTCGGCTCGCCGTGTGCCGCGTGCACCAGGGGCGGCTCACGCCCGGCATGCAGCTCTATGTCGGCGAGAGCCGCAAGCCGATCAAGCCCGGGCACCTGTACATGCTGCGCGGCAAGACGCAGACCGAGGTGAGCGAGGCCGTGCCGGGCGACATCTGCGCCATCGCCAAGGTGGACGAGATCCAGTTCGACCACATCCTGCACGATGCGGCGGAAGACGCGCACATCCGCGCCAGGCCGCTCGAGCTGCCCACCTCGGTGTTCGGCCTCGCCGTGCAGCCGAAGAAGCGCGGCGACGAGCAGAAGGTCTCCGACGTGCTGCACAAGCTCGTCGCCGAGGACCCGTGCCTGAGAATCGAACACAACGCACAGGCGAACGAAACGGTGATGCGCGGCCTCGGCGAGATGCACCTCAGGACCACGCTGGAGAAGATCGCCACGCAGTACAAGCTCGAGCTCGACACGCGCCCGCCCTCGATCCCGTACCGCGAGACCATCGGCGCGCGCGCGGAGGGCCACAACCGGCACAAGAAGCAGACCGGCGGCGCCGGCCAGTTCGGCGAGGTGTTCCTCAAGGTCGAGCCGCTGCCGCGCGGCTCGGGCTTCGAATTCGTCGACAGCGTGAAGGGCGGGGCGATCCCCAACCAGTTCATTCCGTCGGTGGAAAAAGGCGTGCGCGCGGTGCTGGAGAGCGGCTACGTCGCCGGCTACCCGATCCAGGACGTGCGCGTCATCGTCTACGACGGCAAGAGCCACCCGGTGGACTCCAAGGACGTGGCCTTCATGTCCGCGGGCCGCAAGGCGTTCCTCGACGCGCTCGGCAAGGCGCGCCCGATCGTGCTCGAGCCGATCGTCAACGTGCAGATCGTCGCCCCCGAGCAGAAAATGGGCGACATCGCCGGCGAGCTCTCGGGCCACCGCGGCCAGATCAAGGGCTCGGACGCGCCGCGCCCGGGCACCGTGGAGATCATGGCGCAGGCGCCGCTCTCGGAGATGGAGCAGTTCCCGGCGCGCCTGAAGTCGATCACCGCCGGCCACGGTTCCTACACGCTGGAATTCAGCCACTACGAGGCGGCGCCGCCGCAGCTGCAGCAGAAGCTCATCTCCGCGCATCGCCCCGCCGCAAACGCGGACGACTAAATGGGGACAGTCCCCATTTTTCTCATTTGCGCGGCTTGCGCGCTTTGACGCGGGCGTTTCGCGGCAGCGGCGCCGGGTTGGGAATCTCTTCCGCCACGACGAAGGCTTCGAGTCGCGCTCGGTGCCGCGCAAGATCCTCGCCTACGACGTGATCGGCGGCAAGAGTCTGGCAAACCGCCGCGTGCTGATCGACGCGGGCGCGAAGGGAACGCCCGACGGCTTGCGCGTGGACGTGGACGGCAACCTCTGGTGCGGCTGGGGCATGGGCGAAGAGGGCCTGGACGGCGTGCACGTGTTCAATCCCGACGGCCGGCTCATCGGCCGCATCGATCTGCCCGAGCGCTGCGCCAACGTGTGCTTCGGCGGCGTGCACCGCAACCGCCTGTTCATGGCGGCGAGCACCTCGCTCTACGCGCTCTACGTGAATACGCTGGGCGTGGCGTACTTTTAAAACTCAATCACCCCCTTGCCCGCGGACTGCTGATCGAAGACGCGGTAGGCCTCGTCGGCCTGGTCAAGCTGCCAACGGTGCGTGAAGATGCGCTCGAGCGCGATCTTGTTGTCCGCCACGAAGCGCGCACACTCGCCCATGCCCATGGCGCTGAAGGTCCAGGAGCCTACGAGCGTCAGCTGCTTTCTCAGCATGTCGCGAGAGACGTCGAGCGTCACCTCGCCGCCCTCGCCCACGAAGCACACCGTGCCCCAGGTCTTTGCCGCGCGCACCGCCGCGAGCCGCGCGGCGGCCACGCCCGTGCAGTCGAGCGCCAGGTCCACGCCCTCGCCGCGCGTCAATTCCTTCAGCGCCTTCTCGACGTCCGCCTTCGACGCATCCACGACCGCGTCGGCGCCGAACTGCCTCGCCAGCGCCAGGCGCTCGGGGTTCGATTCCACCGCGATGACGCGCGCGCCCATCTTCGCGCCCAGCAACGTCGCGCTGATGCCCACCGGGCCCTGCCCGAAGACTGCGAGCGTGGAACCGCCGGCGAGGTTCATGCGCCGCAGCGCGCCGTAGGCGGTACCCGTGCCGCAGGCCACCGCCGCGCCTTCGGCAAAGGACAGCTCCTCGGGCAGCGGGACAATGGTGCGCACCGGCACTTTCAGGTACTCGGCGTGCCCGCCGTGCGCGGTGACGCCGTACACCGTGATGCCCGCGCGGCAAAGCTGGGACCAGCCGAGGCGGCAGTGCTTGCACACGCCGCAGCCTGCGTAGTGGTGGTCCATCACGCGTTGCCCGATCGGCGCCTCGCGCTCGGTCACCCCGGGGCCGCGCGCCACCACCTCGCCGCAGGGCTCATGCCCGGCGATGAAGGGCTCGGCGTCGCCGCCGAGGCCGAGCGCCTTCTGCGCCTCGCCCGGCGGCGAGCGGTAGAACTTGAGGTCGCTGCCGCACATCCCCGAGGCGCGCATGCGCAGCACCACTTCGCCGGGTCCCGGGGTCGGATCGGGAAAGTTGCGGATTTCGATCTTGCGATTGCCGAGGAATACTGCGCCGTGCATGATGGGTTGCCCTCCAGGCAATTCAGGTCCGGTCGTACACCCTCAGGATCGCGCCGGTAGCCGGCGCGCCGCCTCAGCCCGGCAGGGCGCGTCCGAGGTGCGGCTGCACGCCCTTCACGCCGGGTACGCCGCGCACCGCGAGCAGCAGCGCCTCGCGCTGGTCCTGGGATTCCACCGTACCCCAGAGCTGCGCCACGCCGTTTTCCACCTGCACGTGGACGACGGCGCTCGACGCCCAGTCCTCGTCGCGCAGCATCGAAACGATCTTCTGGCGCAGCTCGTCGTCGCTGCGCTCGACCGGCGCCGCCGCCTGGCGCGCCACCACCGCGCGCAGCAGGTCGGTGCGCGTCACCAGGCCTACGAGCTTTCCCTTCTCCACCACCGGCAGGCGCTTGACGCGGTGCCGCTCCATGAGCCGCACGACCTCGGCGAGCGGTGCGTCCGCGGCCACGCTGATCGCGGGCTGCGTCATCACCTCGCGCGCCTTGCGCCCGTGCGACTTGACGAAGTCGCGCGCCAGCGCCTCGTCCGAAAGCAGCAGCCGCAGCCAGCCCAGCTTGACCCGGTCGGTGTCGATCTCGGGCCGCCGGATAAGGTCGCCCTCGCTCACGACGCCGAGGAGGCGCCCGCTGCCGTCCACCACCGGCATGCCGCTGATGCGCCGCTCGAGCATGATCGCGGCGAGCTCCTGCACCGAGGCCTCGGGCCCGGCGGTGACCACGTCTTTCACCATGATGTCGGCGGCCTTCATGACTCGCACGCTACCGGGCGGCATGCGACGCGCATTGATCCTGGTCAAGTCTCGCCCAGCGCGCGATTGACGCGTGGCAGCACCTCTTCGGCCATCAGCTGCATCGAGCGTCTGGCGCCAGTCCTTGCCGACCGGGCGCAGCGGCATGGTGAAGTAGCCGAGCTTCATTCAGGACTTGAGTGCCGGGACCTTGAGCCACTTCCTTTCCCGCCAGCTCCTTATGCCGAGCTCGGCGAGCTGCACGCCCCTGGCGGCTTCGAGCAGGTCCCAGCGGAACGGCCCCTCGCCCGCCACGTGGCGCAGGTAGAGCTCCCACTGCGCCTTGAAGGCGTTGTCGTGGCCCTCGTCCGGCACTTCCTTCCAGCCCCCGAAGAAGTCGATCGGTTGCGGGATGTCCGGATTCCACATCGGCTTCGGCGTCTCGTCGTAGGACTGCATGACGCATTTGCGCAAACCCGCCACGGCGCTGCCCCGCGTGCCGTCGACCTGCAGCGTCAGCAGGTCGTCCCGGCGCACGCGCACTGTCCACGACGAATTGAAGTGCGCGACGATGCCGCCCGCGAGCTGGAAGGTGGCGTAGGCCGCATCGTCGGCAGTGGCCTTGTACTTGCGTCCGTTCTCGTCCCAGCGCTGCGCAATGTGCGTAGCGCCGAGACAGGACACTGCTTTCACCTCGCCGAACAGGTTGTCCATCACGTAGCGCCAGTGGCACAGCATGTCGAGGATGATGCCGCCGCCGTCCTGCTTGCGGTAGTTCCACGAGGGACGCTGCGCGGGCTGGCGGTCGCCTTCGAACACCCAGTAGCCGAACTCCCCGCGCACCGAGAGGATGCGGCCGAAGAAGCCCTCGTCGCGCAGCTTCTTCAGCTTCAGCAGTCCGGGAAGCCACAGCTTGTCCTGCACTACGCCGTGCTTCACGCGCGCCTTCTTCGCCGCCTTGTACAGGCTCATCGCCTCGGCCAGCGTGGTCGCCACGGGCTTTTCGCAGTAGACGTGCTTGCCGGCGCGGATCGCGCGCTTGAGCAATGCGGAACGCCGCTGAGTGGACGCAGCGTCGAAGAACACGCTGTCCTCTTTCGAGGCGAGCGCCGCGTCGAGGTCCGTGGTCCAGCGAGCGACGCCGTGCGCTCGCGCGAGCGCCTCGACCTTTGCGGCGTTGCGCCCGACGAGGAGCGGCTCGGGCATGAGGCGCGAGCCGTCGTTCAGCGCCACGCCGCCCTGCCTGCGGATCTCGAGGATCGAGCGGACGAGGTGCTGGTTCATGCCCATGCGCCCGGTGACGCCGTGCATGATGATGCCGATGCGCTGCTGCGTCATTTCCTCGCCGCCTCGATGAATTCGAGCGTCACGCCGCCCCAGTCCCTCACGTACACCGCCTTGCGGCCCTTACCCGACCGAGCGATCGAGGCTCGACACCGTAAAGCTGGTGTGATTGGCGCCTAGGACACGGAAGCCCATGACAGCTCGTTCATCGAATTCCAATCGGGAGCGACGCGGCTCGCATAGCCGGGGCAACCCAGCGAGCCTATGGTGAGATATCCGTCCTCGATCTTCACGCGCACCGCGCCGTGGCTTTGCTCGTACAAGTCGGGATGCGCGGCGAGGAACGCCGCCTGCTCGCCGCGCGGCAGATCGGCCATGCCGTTCACGTAGTGATGGCCATTGCGCTCGACGTGCGTCAGGCCGAGGATCGACGCGAGCGCCAGGTCCTGCTGCAGCGCGAGGCCGGCCTGGATCGTCAGGTCCTCGCCCGACATGAAGTAGCCCTCGCCCCACGCCGCGCAGCGCGCCCGATTCGTGAGCGACTTGTACAGGCCCTTGCAGGTCTTCGACGACACGCCGCGGTAGCCCAGCGCCTTCGCGCGCGGAAAGGCGTCGAGCGCGTCGTCGGATTCGTCGATGATCACCGGCTTGTCGATGCCCTCGACGCGCGAGGCGAACGCTTTCTGCCGCTTCACCGGCTGCTCGATGAACAGCACGCTGCGCACGAGGCGCGCAAGGCGCGCGTCGCCCTTCATGCGCGCCCACAACTCCGCCACGCCCTGCATGTCCTCGTACTGCTCGTTGCCGTCGAGCGAGACGTGGTAGGCGCCCTCGATGCGCTCGAGCACGGCGGCGACCGCCGCCAGGCGCTCGACGTCGGCGCGCGCGTCGCCGGCGACCTTCAGCTTGAAGTAGCGATGCCGGTAGCGCGCGATCACTTCCTCCAGGGTCTCGGGCAGGCCGTCGTTCACGCGCTGCGCCTGGTCGGCCGCGGCGATCGGGTCGAGCAGGCCGACCGTATGGCGCGCGGCGATCGCGGCGCGCGGCCGGAGCGTGCCGAAAAAGCCGCCGAGGTCCATCCCTTCGAAGCTGCCGGCGCCGACGAGGTTCGCCTGCACCGCGCGATAGAAGGACACGCCGAGCGCGCGGCACAGCGCGTCGAGCAGCGCGCGGTCGATGAGCGCCGGCCCGTAGTTCTCCACCAGGCCGCGGCCGGGCGCGGCGTGCGCCCAGGCGGTGCGCGGCTCGTGCGCGAGGTAGGCGTCGCGCGCCCGGGCGAGCGAGCGGCGCAGCTGCTCGAAGTTGTCCTCGTTCGAGAGCGCCGGATCCTTGTCGAACCACTTCGGCGCCAGCAGCTCGGCGGCGGCGCCCGCCGCCTCGCGCCCGTCTTCCAGCCGGATGCGCGCGCGCACGAAGGCTTGCGGCGACTCGGTCAGCGTCACCACGCCGAAGCGGAACGGCATGCGCAGCTTCACGTCGCGCTGCTTCAGCTCGATTTCCATGACGCGGAAGCGCGGCGCGGCTTGACGCGAGGCCAAGAAGAGCTTCCCTGTGAATTAACCAGCTCGTTAATTTTCGGGGGCTTGGCGAGACAGAGTCAAGCGCGTGCCTGCAGCGCCTCCCGCTGGCGCCCGGCGGCGTCGAAATTCGACGGCGCGAGCCAGCGCTCGTAGGCCGCGCGCAGGCGCGGCCAGTCGCGATCGAGCATCGCGAACCACGCGGTATCGCGATTCGCGCCCTTTACCCACATGTGCTGGCGGAACACCCCCTCGAAGCCGAAGCCGAAGCGCCGCGCCAGGGCCGTCGGGCACGTAGTCGAAGGGCTCGACGGCGATGTCGCCGGCGTAGCCGTGGCGCCTGAGCGCGGCAAACAGCGGCGCGAAGCGCTGCTCGCCCTGCCCGGGGCCGCGGCGGTTGCGGTCGTTCACCTGCACGTGCGCGATCATGCCGTTCGGCAGCCAGCGGTCGACGAGCGCGGCGAGCGGCGCCGATTCCATGCGCCCGGCGGCGCTGCAATCGAACATGCTGCGCACGGCACGGCTGCCGATCGCCTCCACCATCAGGGCGGCCTCCTTCAGCGTATTGATGAGCGGCGTCTGCTCGGAGGCGAGCGGCTCGATGCAGTACATGACGCCCGCCTTCTCCGCGCGCGCGGCGACCGCCGCGAAGCAGTCCTGCGCGCGCCCCAGCGCCGCCGCGCGCGTGTCGCCGGGATCGATGCGCCGCTGGTGCGGCGAGCCGTGCACGAGGTAGCGGCCGCCGAGCTCCGCGCACTGCTCGACGAGCGCGAACATGACATCCAGCGTCTTCTTGCGAACCGCGTCGTCGCGCGTGGAGATCGAAAGCCCCGCCGGCTTGATCAGCAGCCAGTGCAGCCCGGTGATGGCGATGCCCGCGTCCGCGGCGGCGGCGCGCGCCGCGGCGAGCTGCGCGCTGCCCAGGCGCTGCGGCTCGTCCGACAGCGTGTAGGGCGCGATCTCCAGGCCGTCGTAGCCGAGCTTGGCCGCGTACTCGCATTGCTGCGGAAACGGCATCGGCGCGATCACCTCGTTGCACAGCGCGATGCGCATGGCCTCCTTTCTTGACTGATGCGGAAGGATCGTCCGACAATCCGTCACAAGCTGCAATAGCGCCCGCCGAGGCGCCGCGAAGCGAGATCCACGACGAGGAGGGAGCAATCCAAGCGGTTGCTGCACAGGCGTTGTTGCGCGTGGAGGGCGTGGGCGTGCGCTTCGGCGGCATCGTCGCGCTCGACGGCGTCAGCTTCGAGGTCGAGCCGGGGCGCATCGTCGGCCTGATCGGCCCGAACGGCGCCGGCAAGACGACGCTGTTCAACTGCCTGTCGCGCCTCTACGAGTGCGGCAGCGGCGACATCCTGTTCAACGGCGCCTCGCTCCTGCGGACCCCCAGGCACGGCATCGCCGCGCTCGGCATCGGCCGCACGTTCCAGAACCTGGCGCTGTTCCGCACCATGAGCGTGCTCGAAAACGTCATGGTCGGGCACCACTGCCGTACCCGGAGCGGCTTTCTCGTCAACGCCCTGCGCCTGCCGTGGGTGACGCACGAGGAGCACGCCACGCTGGAAAAGGCGAAGAACCTGATCCGCTTCCTCGGCCTCGAAGCGGTCGCCGGGGCGCGTGTCGCCGACCTGCCCTTCGGCACCGCCAAGCGCGTCGAGCTGGCGCGCGCGCTGGCGAGCGACCCCAAGCTCCTGCTGCTTGATGAGCCCGCAAGCGGCCTGAACCACGAGGAGGTCGGCGAGCTCGGCGTTCTCATTCAGGAGATCCGCGACCGCCTCGGGCTCACGGTGCTGCTCGTCGAGCATCACATAAGCCTGGTGATGAGCATCTCCGACCGCGTTGTGGCGCTCAACTTCGGCAGGAAGATCGCCGAGGGCACGCCCGCCGAGGTGCAGGCGCATCCCGAGGTGACCCGGGCCTACCTGGGAGGCGCGCACTGATGGCGGCGTTCCTGGAGGTCGCCGGGCTGCACGCGTCGTACGGGCCGACGCGCGTGCTGCACGGCATCGACTTCGCGATGGACGAGGGCACCATCACCACGCTCCTCGGCGCCAACGGCGCGGGCAAGACGACCACGCTGCGCGCGCTGTGCGGCATGGTGAAGATGCAAGGCGAAGTGAAGTTCGCCGGCGAGCGCATCGACGGCAAGGCCACCGAGGACGTCGTGCGCAGGGGCATCGCGCACGTGCCCGACGGTCGCGGCACTTTCGTCTACCTCAGCACCGAGGAGAACCTGCGCCTCGGGGCGTACACGCGCAAGGACCGCGACGCGGTCGAAGCCGACCTCGAGCGCGTCTACGGCTACTTTCCGCGCCTGAAGGAGCGCCGCGAGCAGCAGGCCGGCACGCTCTCGGGCGGCGAGCAGCAGATGCTCGCCGTGTCGCGCGCGCTCATGCTGCGCCCGCGGCTCATGCTGCTCGACGAGCCGTCGTTCGGCCTCGCGCCACTCATCGTGCAGGAGCTGTTCCAGATCCTGCGCGCCGTGAACGAAAGGGAGAAGGTCAGCATGCTGGTCGTCGAGCAGAACGCGGCGATGGCGCTCGAGCTCGCCGATCACGCCTACCTCATCGAGACCGGCCGCGTGGTGCTCTCCGGCACCGCCGCAGAGATCAGGAGCAACGACGCCGTGCGGCGCTCGTACCTGGGTTACTGAGCGAGTCATGGACGCCTTCCTGCACCAGGTACTCGCGGGGCTCGCCACCGGCGGCATCTACGCCAGCCTCGCGCTCGCGCTGGTGATGATCTACCAGGCGACGCACCTGGTGAACTTCGCGCAAGGGGAAATGGCGATGTTCGCCACCTACTTCGCCTGGAGCCTGATCAACGCCGGCATGCCCTACTGGCCCGCGTTCCTGCTCACCGTGGTGTTCGCATTCGTGCTCGGCGTGGTGATCGAGCGGGTCATCATCCGCCCCGTGGAGAACGCGCCCGTGCTGGCGATCGTGGTGGTATTCATCGCGCTGCTCGTGATCCTGAACAGCGTCACCGGCTGGATCTTCACCTACACCATCAAGGTTTTCCCCAGCCCGTTCCCGGCGGAGCCGATTTTCGGCCGGTACATCACTTCGCACGGCGGCGGCGCCATAGGCGTCACGATGGTGGTGCTGCTGCTGCTCTACCTCTTCTTTCGCTTCACGCCGCTCGGGCTCGCCATGCGCGCCGCGGCGCAAAACCCCGATTCGGCGCGCCTTGTCGGCATCCGCGTCGGCTGGATGCTGGCGCTCGGCTGGGGGCTTGCGGCAGCCATCGGCGGGGTGGCCGGAATGATGGTCGCGCCGATCGTGTTCCTCGACCCGAACATGATGGGCGGGGTGCTGCTCTACGCGTTCGCCGCGGCGCTGGTCGGCGGCATCGACAACCCGGCCGGCGCGGTGTTCGGCGGCTTTCTCGTCGGCGTGCTCGAAAACGTGCTCGGCGCCTTCGTCATCGGCAACGAGCTCAAGCTCGCCGTGGCGCTCGTGCTCATCATCGGCGTGCTGGTGGTGAAACCCTCCGGGATCTTCGGCAAGGTCCTGGTGACCCGCGTATGAGCCGGCGCCAGCTCATCATCCTCGCCGTGCTGCTGCTCGCCGCCTGCGCGCTGCCGTTCCTGGTCAGCAACTACCGCACCTTCCAGTTCACGCTGGCGCTCGTGTACTCGATCGCCCTGCTCGGCCTGAACATGCTCACCGGCTACAACGGCCAGATCTCGCTCGGCCACGGCGCGTTCTATGCCATCGGCGCCTACACCGCGGCCATTCTCATGGACCAGTACGGCGTGCCCTACTGGGCCACGCTGCCGGCGGCGGCCGTGGTCTGCCTGGTCGCGGGGTTCCTCTTCGGCCTGCCGGCGCTGCGCCTAGAAGGCCTGTACCTCGCGCTTGCCACGTTCGCGCTCGGCGTGTCATTGCCGGCGCTGCTCAAGTACCACCACCTGGAGAAATGGACCGGGGGCGTGCAGGGCATCGTCATCAACAAGCC
>JBBDXL010000202.1:0-1569 GCA_040902335.1 Burkholderiales bacterium | reverse complement strand
GCCGGGCGCGCGAAGGCGGGCCAGGTGGTGACGGTCGAGCTGGTGACGCAGCCCTCGAAGAACGCGCAGCCGATCGGCCGCGTCGCCGAGGTGCTCGGCAACTACGCCGACCCGGGCATGGAGATCGAGATCGCGCTCAGGAAGTTCGACCTGCCGCGCGAGTTTTCGAAGCGCGCGGAAGCGCAGGCGCGCGCGTTGCCCGATGCCGTGCGGGAGGAAGATGCGCGCGGGCGGCGCGACCTGAGGAAGCTCGCCTTCGTCACCATCGATGGCGAAACCGCCCGGGACTTCGACGACGCGGTTTATGCGGAAAAGGAAGGCAAGGGTTTCCGCCTGTGGGTGGCGATCGCCGATGTCAGCCACTACGTGCGCGACGGCGAGCCGCTCGACCAGGACGCGCGCGAGCGCGGCACGTCGGTGTACTTTCCGCGGCGCGTGCTGCCGATGCTGCCGGAGAAGCTCTCCAACGGCCTGTGCTCGCTCAACCCCGAGGTCGACCGTCTGGCGATGGTGTGCGAAATGGCGATCAGCGCCGCCGGCGCGGTGACGCGCTACGAGTTCACCCCGGCGGTGTTCCGCTCGCACGCGCGGCTCACCTACACCGAGGTGTGGGCGAAATTGTCCGGCGGCGGGGCGCCCGGAAATCTGGCGGTGCTCTACGAGCTGTTCAAGACATTGCATGCGGCGCGCGTGCAGCGCGGCGCCATCGACTTCGAGACGCTGGAGACGAAGATGGAGTTCGATGCGCACGGCAAGATCGCGCGCATCGTCGCCGAGCCGAGGAACGACGCGCACCGATTGATCGAGGAGTGCATGCTGGCGGCGAACGTCTGCGCCGGCGCCTTTCTCTCGGCGCGCGAGCAGCCGGCGTTGTACCGGGTGCACGACGTGCCGGCCGAAGAAAAGGTGCGGGCGCTGCGCGAGTTCCTCGCCGAGCTCGGACTGCAGCTGCCGGGCGGAGAAAAGCCGCACCCCAAAGACTACGCTCAGCTCCTCGAGCGCATCAAGTCGCGGCCCGACTTCGCGCTGCTGCAGACCATCCTGCTGCGCTCGCTCAAGCAGGCGGTGTACACGCCGGAGAACGTCGGCCACTTCGGCCTGGCGTTCGACGCCTACGTGCACTTCACCTCGCCGATCCGGCGCTACCCGGACCTGCTCACGCACCGCGCGATCAAGGCCGCGCTCGCCGGGCGGCGCTACGAGGGCGTCGACTGGGAGGAGCTGGGGCGGCACTGCTCGGAGACCGAGCGCCGGGCGGACGACGCGAGCCGCGACGTCGAGAGCTGGCTCAAGTGCCACTACATGCAGGACCACGTCGGCGGCGTGTTCGAGGGGGCGATCACCGGGGTGACGCCGTTTGGGCTGTTCGTGACTTTGGACGAATATTTCGTCGACGGGCTGGTGCACATCTCGGAGCTCGGGCGCGACTACTTCGAGTTTGACGCCGCGCACCACATGCTGCTCGGCAGCCGCACGAAGAAGCGCTACCGGCTGGCCGATCGCATGAAGGTGAAGCTGGTGCGCGTCGACCTCGACAGCCGCAAGATCGATTTCGTGCCGGCGTGAGCG
>JBBDXL010000201.1:0-1570 GCA_040902335.1 Burkholderiales bacterium | reverse complement strand
GGGCTAGCCCGGGGTGAGGATGGCTTACCGACGGCTTACCGGTGGCTTACAGAACTGAGCGGCGGCGCCACCTCTTCCAGCGACTTGCGCTCCGCGCGCACGCCGTAGGCGAGTACCGCCCCCACCGCGAGCAGCATGAGCGCCGCGCCGAGCAGGTAGCCGGCGAATACGGCGTCGCGCGAGCCGCTGCCGATGAGCGTGCCGAACAGCCAGGGCGCGAGCACGCCGCCCGTACCGGTGCCAACGGCGAAGAAGACGGCGATCGCCAGCGCGCGGATCTCGAGCGGGAACACTTCGCTCGCGGTGAGGTACGCGGAGCTTGCCGCTGCCGACGCGAAGAAGAAGATCACGCTCCACATCGCGGTCTGCCCCGCCGCTGTGAGCAGCCCCTCGCTGAACAGCCATCCGGTGAGCGCCAGCAGCATGGCCGACGTGCCATAGGTGAGCGCGATCATGGGACGGCGCCCCACACTATCGAACCAGTGACCCAGCACGACCGGGCCGAGGAAATTGCCAATGGCAAAGGGCAGCAGGTACAGCCCGGTGTCGCTCGCGGGCACGTCGTAGAAGCGCGTCAGCACCAGCGCATAGGTGAAGAAGATCGCGTTGTACAGGAATGCCTGCGACATCATCAGCATGACGCACAGGGCGGAACGCGAGCGGTATTGCGTGAACATGACCCGCGCCACGTACGCCAGGCCGAAGCTGCGCCGCGGGTGCAGCACGATCGCCGGCCCGGCGGGCGGCGGCAGTTCGCGGCTGATCGCGCGCTCGATCCGCGAGACGATGTGCTCGGCTTCTTCGGCGCGCCCGTGCGTGAGGAGCCAGCGCGGGCTCTCGGGGATGAAGCGGCGCAGGAACAGGATCGCGACGCCGAGCACCGCGCCGATACCGAATCCCAGGCGCCAGCCGAAGTCCGGCGCGAACAGCGCCGGGTCGAGGAGCAGCACGGTCGCCCCCGAACCGAGCGCGGCGCCCAGCCAGAAGCTGCCGTTGACGATCAGCCCGATGCGGCCGCGAAGGCGCGCCGGGATCAGCTCGTCGATGGCCGAGTTGATCGCCGCGTACTCGCCGCCGATGCCGCAGCCGGTGATGAAGCGGAACACGAAGAAGCTCCAGAAATCCCACGACAGGGCGCTCAGGCCCACGCCGGTGAGGTACACGGCGAGCGTGACGAAGAACAGCCGCTTGCGCCCGTAGCGGTCGGTGAGGCGGCCGAAGACCAGCGCGCCGATGACGGCGCCCGCGAGGTATCCGGTGCCAAGCAGCCCGATCTGCGCGGCCGAGAAATTCATCGTCTCCGGCAACTGCAGCACGCCGCTGACCGCGCCCTTGAACGTGACTTCGAGCCCGTCGAGAATCCAGGTCACGCCGAGCGCCACCACAAACAGCCAGTGGAACCGGCTCCAGGGCAGGCGGTCGAGCCGCGCGGGGATCTGCGTGCGGATGGTTTCACGCATGCACGAAGGGTTATACCGGAGTGCGGACCGGGGCGGAACCTTCGCCACGGACCGCGGTCAGGTCAACGAGTCTTCGACGCAAGGGAGAAACAAGAATGCGTGTGCAAGCA
>JBBDXL010000200.1:18351-58836 GCA_040902335.1 Burkholderiales bacterium | reverse complement strand
TGCTCGGCCCGTACATGCAGAATGCCTTCCGCATGCTCGATGAGGGCGTGAAGCCCGAGACGCTCGACGCGGCGATGGAGGCGTTCGGCATGCCGATGGGGCCGATCGAGCTCGCCGACACCGTCGGCCTGGACATCTGCCTCGCCGCCGGCAAGGCGCTGGCGAAGAAGGGCAAGCAGGGCGAAGACGCCGAAGCGCCGCAGGCCCTGCTGGACAAGGTCGCGCTCGGCCATCTGGGCAAGAAGACCGGCCAGGGCATTTACCGCTACGAGAAGGGCCGTGCGGTCAAGGGACAGCCCGGCGCGTGGCGGCCCGAGCTGGTCGAAGCGCTGATCGAGCCGTACCTCACCGAGGCGCAGGCCGTGCTCGCCGAAGGCATCGTCGCCGACGCCGACCTGATCGACGCGGGACTGATCTTCGGCACCGGCTTCGCGCCCTTCCGCGGCGGCCCGCTGCACTACCTCGAGTCGAAGAAGTAGGGAGCAGTCGGATTGGGCCGCGCGTCGCACCAGCCCCCGGGTCTCGAGCTGCCCAACGGAAAGATTCCCGCGCTGCGCGTGGTGCCGATGCCGGCCGACGCCAACCACAACGGCGACATCTTCGGCGGCTGGATCATGGCGCAGGTGGACGTCGCCGGCGGCACCGTCGCCGGGCGCGTGGCGCGCGGGCGCGTCGCCACGGTGTCGGTGAACTCCTTCGTCTTCAAGCAGCCGGTGCAGATCGGCGACATACTTTCCCTCTATGCCGACGTGCTGCGCATCGGCAATACCTCGATCACCGTGAACGTCGAGGTGTTCGCCGAGCGCGGCCGCTCTGAATCGAAGGTCGTAAAGGTGACCGAGGCGACGCTCACCTACGTGGCGATCGACGCCAAGGGCAAGCCGCGCTCCGTGCCGAAGTGAGCGGCACCGTCGTCGAATTCGCCGCGCGCGACGGCTATCGCCTCGCCGGCACGCTGTACCGGCCGCGCGCGCCGAACCGCCGCGCCGTGCTGTTCCAGGCGGCCGCGGGCGTGAAACAGGAGTACTACGGCAAGTTCGCCGCTTACCTGGCGGGGCGCGGCTTCGCCGCGCTCACTTTCGACTACCGCGGCATCGGCCGCTCGCGCCCGGCGAAGCTGCGCGGTTTCAAGGCGCGCATGCGCGACTGGGCCGAAAAGGACATCGGCGGCGCGCTCGACAACCTGGCGCGCGCCACGCACGGCGCGCGGCTCATCGGCATCGGCCACAGTTTCGGCGGGCTGGCGTTCGGTCTCGTGCCGGGAAACGAGCGCTATGTCGCGGTGATGACGGTCGGCGCGCATAGCAGCTATTGGAAGCACTGGCGCGGCGCGGGGCGCGCGGGCATGTGGTTCCTCACCCACGTCTTGCTGCCGGGGGTGTCGCGTCTGAACGGGTACTTTCCCTCGCGGATCGTCGGGCAGGGCGAGGACTTGCCGGCAGGCGTGGCGATCGAGTGGGCAAGCTGGTGCCGGCACCCGGGGTATATCGTCGGGGCGCTCGCGGCGCAGGAGGCCTACGCGCGCTTTACGGCGCCCATGCGGGTGTACGCCGTGGAAGACGATCGCTATGGGCCGATGAGGGCGGTGGAGGCGTTTCTCGAGTTCTATCCGAACGCCCCACACAATGTGCGGAAGGTCGACCCGGCGCAGGTGGGCGGCGGGCCGATCGGGCACTTCGGATTCTTCCGCGAGCGGTTCAAGGACACGCTGTGGAAGGAGGCAGCGGACTGGATGGAGGGGCGCTGAGGCGTTACCCCAACCCCGGAAACAGCGCCTTCAACCCCACCGCCATGGTCTGCACCGCCATGGCGGCGAGGAACAACCCCAGGATCCGCGTCGCCACGTTCATCCCCGTGGTGCCCATGCGCGCGGCCACGCGGTGCGCCGCACGCAGCGCGAGCCAGACCACCCCGCACACCACGGCGATGCACAGGACGAGAACGAAGTGGTGCACGATGGACCCGCCCTCTGCAGCGATGATCGCCGTGCTGATCGCGCCCGGCCCGGCGAGCAGCGGAATCGCGAGCGGCACCACGCCCCGCAGCTCGCCTTCTTCCAGCTCGGCCGCCTCGGCTTTCGACTGGCGCACGCCCCCGGCCTGCGCGTTCAGCATGGCGAGCGACATCAGCAGCAGCACCAGGCCGCCCCCTACGCGAAACGCCGGCAGGCTCGCGCCGATCAGCTCGAGCAGTGCCTCGCCCACGAAGGCCGCCACCGCGAGCACGCCGAACACGGTCAGCGCCACCGTGCGCGCCAGCGCGCGGCGCTGCGCTTCGCTATAAGAGGCGGTAAAGGAAAGAAAGAACGGGACCGCGAGAAACGGATCGACGACCGCGGTAAGCGTGACGACGAAGCGCAGGTACTCGTTCAGGCCGCTCACTTCTTCGCTGCCGCGGTCGCCGCCCTGCGGTCCTCGTTCACCTTGGCAAAAGCCGGGCGCTCGCCGAGCATCTTGAGGTAGGGCTTCACCTGCGCCATGTCCTCGAGATAATCGCGGCCGAAAAAGTTCCGCGTCACCAACGTGACCAGCGGCAGATGCACGAACGCGGCGCAGTCGGCGATGGTCAGATCCTTGCCGGCGATGAACGGATCGAACTTCACCACCGCCTTCAGCGCGCGCACGCCTTTGGCGATGTCCTTCTCCACGCGCTGTCGCGTCTCGTCGGACACCGGCTTCCCGCCCGCGAGCATCCCGTACATGCGCCGCACCACGAGCTCCATGTGCAGCTCCAGGAAGACGACGATCTCGCGCACGCGCGCGCGCTCGAGTGGGTCCTTCGGCAGCAGCGGCTTCTGCGGGTAGGCGTCTTCCAGATACTCGAGGATCGCGCCCGACTCGCGGATGCGCGTGCCATCCACCTCGAGGTAGGGCACCTTGCCCATCGGGCTTCTCGCGAGGTAGTCGGCTTCCTGCGAGGGCTTCACGCCCGAATCCTCCTCGAACGCGATGCCTTTCTCCAGGAGCGCGATGCGCACCTTGTTGTGGTAGTTGCTGATGTGGAATCCGCACAGCCTGATCACGTCGCGCCTCCCTGGTGCCTGGCATAGATCTTCTGCATGCCGCCTATCCAGCGGTCGTAGTCGGCAGTCTTGTTGCGCATGTAGTCGAGCACCGTGGGATGCGGCAGGACGAGGAAGCGCTCCTCCGCCATCACCTTCACGATCTCGCCCGCCACCTGCTCCGCGCTGAGCGCGCCGTCCACGCCCGCCGAGCCGCCGTCGCCCTTGTACATGCCGGTGATCACCGCCTGCGGGCACAGGCATGAGACGCGCAGCCCCCGCCGGCCGTAGGCGATCGCCAGCCACTCGGCGAAGGCCACGGCGCCGTGCTTGGTGACGCCGTAGGTGGCCGACTCGACGATATTGAGCAGGCCCGCGGCCGAAGCCGTGACGAGGAAGTAGCCGCCGCCGCGCGCCACCATCTTCTCCACCACCGCGCGTGCCGCCCACACCTGCGCCATGACGTGGATCCTCCAGTTGCGCTCCCAGTCCGCGTCGCTCGCCTCCAGCCCGCCGCGGCGGATGATGCCGGCGTTGGAGAAGTACACGTCGATGCGGCCGTAGCGCTCCTCGGCCCGCAGCACCAGCCGCTTGATGTCGGCCTCGCGGCTCACGTCGCAGGCCACCGCCATGCCCTTCGCTTCCACGGCCACCGGCTCGAGCGCAGCCAGGTTCAGGTCGGCGAGCACCAGGCCCGCCGCGCCTTCCCGCGCGAAGCGCAGCGCCGCGGCGCGGCCGATGCCGCTCGCCGCACCGGTGACGACGGCGACCTTGCCCTTGAGCTCCATGTCAGCCGTGCTTCCTGCCGGCGAGCGCCTCGGCTACCGAGGTCTGCTCGGCGATCTCGAGCTTGGCGATGGCGTTGCGGTGCACTTCGTCCGGGCCGTCGGCGAACCTGAGCGTGCGCGCGTGCGCGTACATGTTGGCGAGCCCGAACTGGTCGGTGACGCCGCCGCCGCCATGCACCTGCATCGCCCAGTCGATCACCTGGCAGGCCATGTTCGGCGCCAGCACCTTGATCATGGCGATCTCCTTCTGCGCGACCTTGTTGCCCACCGTGTCCATCTTCCACGCGGCGTGCAGCACCATGAAGCGCGCCGAATCGATCATGATGCGCGCCTCCGCGATCCGCTCGCGCGTCACGCCCTGCTCGGCCACCGTGCGCCCGAAGGCGACGCGCTGCGTCGCGCGCTTGCACATCTTCTCGAGGGCCCGCTCGGCCTGGCCGATGAGGCGCATGCAATGGTGGATGCGCCCGGGCCCGAGGCGCCCCTGCGCGATCTCGAAGCCGCGCCCCTCGCCGAGCAGGATGTTCGCGGCCGGCACGCGCACCTCCTTGAAGTCGATTTCCATGTGGCCGTGCGGCGCGTCGTCGTAGCCGAAGACGTTCAGGTGGTGCAGGATGGTGATGCCCTTGGTGCCGGCCGGCACCAGGATCATCGACTGCTGGCTGTGGCGCGAAGCATGGTCGGGGTTGGTCTTGCCCATCACGATGTAGATCTTGCAGCGCGGATCGCCGGCGCCGCTCGACCACCACTTGCGCCCGTTGATGACGTAGTCGTCACCGTCGCGCTTGATGTGCATCTGGATGTTGGTGGCGTCCGACGAAGCCACCGCGGGTTCCGTCATCAGGAATGCCGAGCGGATCTCGCCACGCAGCAGCGGCTCGAGCCACTGTTTTTTCTGCTCCTCGGTGCCGTAGCGCTCGAGGGTCTCCATGTTGCCCGTGTCGGGCGCCGAACAGTTGAACACTTCCGGCGACCAGCTGGTGCGTCCCATGATCTCGCACAGCGGCGCGTATTCGAGGTTCGACAGCCCCTCGGGCGCGCGCTTGGAATGCGGCAGGAACAGGTTCCACAGGCCGGCCTTGCGCGCCTTGGGCTTCAGCTCCTCGATGACCGGTACCGGCGTCCAGCGTTTGTCGCCGCGCGTATGCGCGTAGTACGCGGGCTCGTTAGGGTAGATGTGCTCATCCATGAAAGCGATGAGCCGCTTCCTCATTTCCTGGACCTTCGGCGAGTATGCGAAATCCATGACGTTCTCCTAGGCAGCTCTCTTCAGTATCTTCTCGACCTGCCCCCACCCCAGCTCCGCGAGCGGGCGCGTGCGCGAGCCCGCCTCGCGCGCGTATTCGCTCGCCGCGGTGCCGTCGACCACGCGCTTGGCGATGCCTTGCGTGATAGCGGCGATGCGGAACAGGTTGTAGGCCATGTAGTAGTCCCAGGTCGAAGGATCGATGCCCTTGCGCCCGGTGCGCTTGCAGTAGAGCTCGACGTACTGGCGCTCGCTCGGAATGCCGAGCGCGTCGAGGTCCAGCCCGGCAATGCCGCGGAACTTGCCCGGGGAGATGTGCCAGCTCATGCAGTGATAGGCGAAATCGGCGAGCGGGTGGCCGAGCGTGGAGAGCTCCCAGTCGAGCACCGCGAGGATGCGCGGCTCCGCGGGATGGAAGATGGCATTGTCCAGCCGGTAGTCGCCGTGCACCACCGAGGTTTCGTCGCCCGCCGGAATGTTGAGCGGCAGCCATTCGATGAGACGGTCCATGTCCTCGATGCGCTCCAGCTGCGAGGCGCGGTACTGCTTGCTCCAGCGCGAGACCTGGCGCGCGACGTAGTCGCCCGGCTTGCCGAAATCCTCCAGCCCCACCGCCTTGTAGTCGATGCCGTGCAGCTGCGCGATGACGCGGTTCAGCTCGGTCCAGACGGCCGCGCGCTCGCCGCGCGTCATGCCGGGCAGCGCCTGGTCCCAGAGGACGCGCCCCTCGACGCAGTCCATGACGTAGAACGCGGTGCCGATGACCGAGTCGTCCTCGCACAGCAGGTACGGCCTTGCGACCGGGAAGCCGACCCCGTGCAGCGCCTTGATGACCTTGAACTCGCGCTCCACCGCGTGCGCGGAGGGCAGGAGCTTGCCGGGGGGCTTGCGGCGCAGCGCGTAGCGCTTCGCGCCGGCCGTGACGCGGTAGGTGGGATTGGACTGGCCGCCTTTGAACTGCTCGACCTTGAGTTCGCCCTGCCAATCGTCTATCTTGGCGCGCAGGTAATGCGCCAAGCGGCCGATGTCGAAGCGATGCCGTTCCTCGACCGGCTTGACGCCGATGAATTGGTCGAACATGGGAACCGCAAGGATAAGCCGAATCCACATGCCCCGGGAGGCGTCATGAGCAGTCGATTCGCCGTCAGCCATCGCGCGCGCTCGAAGTTCGTGAAGCGCGGCCTGCGCAACTATTTCGAGTACCGCGACCTCGGCATCGCGCGCGCCACGCGCGGCAAGGTGGTGGCGCACGTGATCCGCGCGCGCCCGGGCCGGGCGCCGCACGGCCAGTGGCACCGCCATGACACCGACGTGCAGTTCGTCTACGTGCTGAAGGGCTCGGCGGTGTTCGAGTACGAGGGCGTGGGCAAGGTCAAGATGAAGGCCGGCAGCTGCTTCTACCAGCCGCCGGGCATCCGCCACCGCGAGATCAGCCATTCGCGTGACCTGCAGATGATCGAAGTCGTAGCGCCGGCCCGCTTCAGGACCGTGGCGATGGAGAAACCTGCAGCCAGAAAGTCACGGGGCCGTCGTTCACGAGGCTGACCTGCATGTCGGCACCGAAGCGGCCGCTCGCCACCTCGGCGTGCCGCTCGCGGCAGGCCTGCACGAAGCGCTCGAACAACCGCCGGCCTTCCGCCGGCGGCGCGGCCGTGGAGAAGCCCGGGCGCGCGCCGCTCCTCGTGTCCGCGGCGAGCGTGAACTGCGGCACCACGAGCAGCCCGCCCGCGATGTCGGCGAGCGAGCGGTTCATCCGGCCTTCGGCGTCGGGAAAGATGCGGTAGCCGAGGACGCGCTGCGCGAGGCGCTCGGCCTCGCGCTCCGCGTCGGCGCGCTCCACGCCCACCAGCGCCAGCACGCCGCGGCCAATGGCGCCGAGATCCTCCCCGCCGGCGGCGACGCGGGCCTCGGCGACGCGCTGCACGAGCGCGATCAAGCGATGATGTCGGGTATCAGCTGATCGCGCAGGCGCGCGATCAGGTCCTTCAGCAGGAGCTTCTTCTTCTTCAGGCGGCGCAGCTGCAGCTGGTCCTGCGCGGGGTCGTGGGCCAGCCGGGCGATGATGTCGTCGAGATCGTGATGCTCGGTCTCCAAGGCGAGGATGCGCGCCTCGATCTGCGCGCGCTCCTCCGCCGTGAGCGGCTGGTTGCTCAAGACGCGCGCCCCGCCTCCCGTCGGCGCCGCACCAACACAATTAATTGCGGAAGCCCCCGGCAGGTCGTGAAAAAGTTCACCGCATCCATGGGCGAGTGTTCAGCATCCTAGCGCCTCCGCGCGTGAGCGCATAGGGGGACCGGACCAGCATGCGGCGCAATGATCACGACGTCACCGACCGCGTCCGCACCACCGACGCCGCGGCCGTGAGCGCGGAGGTCCTGCACCTCTACCATGGCCTGTACCCGCGCGCCACGGGCGGTCCGATCCGCCGCGCCTTCGAGCATGTCCTGCGCCTGTACCGCGGCCACCATCCGGACTTTCACGGCTGCGACACGCAGTTCCACGACACGCAGCACATGCTCGAAGTCACCCTTGCCATCGCGCGCCTCATGGACGGGTACGAGCGCAGCCACGCGGGAAGCTCGCGCCTGTCCCCGACCCTGTACAGCGTCGGCGTCATGGGCGCACTGTTCCACGACGTCGGTTACCTGCGCCGGCGCAGCGATCGCCGCCACGGCCACGGCGCCGAGTACACGCTCACGCACGTCGGCCGCGGGGCGCAGTTCCTGCGCCGGTACCTGCGCGGCGCCGGCCTTGCGCGCTACGCGCCCGCCGCCGCGGCCATGGTGCATTACACCGGCCACGAGCGCCCCGCGGAGGAAATCCGCATCGACGGCGTTCTGCCGCGACGCATCGGGCAGATGCTCGGCACGGCCGACCTGATCGCGCAGATGTCGGACCGCTGCTACCTGGAAAAGCGCCGCGATCGGCTGTATGCGGAGCTCGTCGCCGGCGGCGTCGCGGGGCGGCTGTTCCGCTCCGCAAGCGAGCTCGTGCGCCGCACGCACGCCTTCCATCTCGGCGCCGTCCGCCGCCTCGACCTGCAGCTGGCGCGCGCGTACGAATACGCCGAGCGCCACTTCGGCGGACAGAACCTGTACCTCGAAGCCATGCAGAAGAACGCGCGCCACGCGCTGCTGCTGGCGAGCGCCGGCCAAGACGGCCTCCTGCGGCGCGCGCCGCCGGCGCTGGAGGCTCAGTAGCTGGGCTTGCGCCGGAAGTACTCCGGGCGGTCGATGGAGCGCACGCGGAGATCCTTCACTTCCAGCCCCTGCAGCACGCGCAGCGGCACCTCGACGCCGGCCGCGCCGCGCGCCCACACCTTGCGGTAGAAATCGGCGAGCGAGGCCACTTCCTCGCCGCCGACGCCGATGACGATGTCGCCGCTCGCCACGCCGGCGCGCTCGGCCGGGCCTTCGCGCGCCACGCGCGCGACGAACAGGCGCCCGCGCAGCTCCTCGGCGTAGACGCCGAGCCAGGGGCGCCGCGGCCCGGGCGCGCGCCCGTGCGCGATCAAGTCGTCGAGGATGGGCTTCAGGAGGTCGATGGGCACGAACAGGTTTCCGGGCGACGGCGTGCCCGCGCCGCCCGCGTCGGGCACGATGAGAGAGCCGACCCCGAGCAGCTCGCCGCGCGCGCTGATCAGCGCCGCGCCCGACCAGTTGTGCACCGGCGGATAGGTGAAGATGGCGGCGTCGAGCAGGTACTCCCAGCTGCCCGAGAACGGCCGCCGCGACACGACGGTGACGAGGTTCAGCGCCTCGCCCCCGCCATAGCCGACCACCATTGCCGCATCGCGCTCGGCGAGCGCGGTGGAATCGCCGAGCGGCAGCGGCTTGCCCGAGAGCGGCGCCACGAGCTTCAGCAGGCCGAATCCGGTGGCGTGATCGTACGCGGCGAGCGTCGCCGGCACCGACATGCCGTCGCCGGCGGTCACCTCGATGGCTTCGGCCTCGATCACGAGGTAGCCGATGGTGAGCACGTAGCCCTCGCGCACCAGGACGCCGGAGCCCTCACGCCGCGCGCCGAGCGTCGGCGCGGTGCGGGCGTCGGGCAGGATGCGCGATTGCACGCGCACCACGGCCGAGAGCGTGGCCTCGGCGTCGGCGGCGGACTTGTCCTGGGGGAGCGCCGGGCCTGCGGCGCAGGCGAGCGCGAGCAGAAGAATGCGGGAGACGGCGGACAACGGGCACCTCCGACGCGCGGATGCGCGCGCGGCTATTTTAGTCTCGCGCGGAGCGCTTCCACCCGCGCCCGGTTCACGCCGAAGTCGCGCCGCCCCAGGCGCGAGGCCGAGCGCACGTGCAGCACCCCGGCCTGCGCGTCGTAGCTGAGCTCCACGTCATCGACGTAGCCCATCAGCCGCGAGCGGAACTCGGCGTGCAGGTACTTGCCTTCCGCGCGCACCACGCGCGCGCGTTGCATCGATTCGACCGCACGTCTCGACGCCGCGATCGCATCCGCGGCACTGCCGCTGAACGGTATCGGCGCCACGTAGCGCTGCGCGTCTCCCGGGTCGGCCTGACTGCAGACGCAGTTCAGGCGCCGGCCGCAGCTCGCGAGCCTGCCGTCCTGCACGCCGAGGTTGTCCGGCCGCTTGCCCGAGAACATATTCAGGGGCCGATGCTAACATCGGCGCGACATCCGCTCACGGGGAGACACGCATGGAGATTTCCGCGCAACAGCTCGCCGAACTGCTCATCGGCATCGCCCGCGCCCAGCATACGATCATCCAGGGCATGGAAAGCGCCATGGCCGGCACCAAGACGCAGCACATCCTGCCGATGCTGCAGAACGCAGCGCACCTGCGCGACCATCCGGAGCCCACGCTCATCGACTTGCCGGTGCGCGTGCTGCTCACCACGCAGGGCCGCGTGCCGCCCGATCCGGCCGCGGTGGCGCGCGACCTGGAGCGCCTGCTGGCCGCCGCGCCCGCGGCCTAGAAGTCCTGCGGCGGGGGCGGGAAGACGGGCTTGCGCTTTTCGCGGTGCGAGGCGGCACCCTCGCGCACCTCGGGGCCGGTGAAGCCCAGCATCTCCAGCGCCATCGACGTATCGAACGTGGGACCCGCCATGCGCAGCCAGTTGTTCAGGCTGTACTTGGTCCAGCGCAGCGCCGTCTGCGCGCCGGCGGCAAGCTTTCTCGCCACCTCCAGCGCTTTCGCCTGCAGCTCCGCTTCCTCGCAGGTGAGCGACACGAGGCCGATGCGCTCGGCCTCCTCGCCCGAGATCTGCTCGCAGGTCAACAGGTAGTACTTCGCCTTCGCCATGCCGCAGAGCAGCGGCCAGACGATCGCCGCGTGGTCGCCCGCGGCGACGCCGAGGCGCGTGTGACCGTCGATGATGCGCGCATTCTTCGCCGCGATGGAGATGTCGGCGAGCAACCCCGCAACCAGTCCCGCGCCCACCGCCGGACCGTGCATCGCCGAAACCACGATCTTGGAGCAGTTGATGACGTTGTAGACGAGATCGCGCGCCTCGCGCCACACGCGCGCGCGCGTGTCGAAGTCCTTGATGATGTCCTCGATCAGGCCGAAATCGCCGCCGGCGGAAAAGCCCTTGCCCGCGCCGCGCAGAATGGCGACGCGCACCTCCGGGTCGCGGTCGACGTCGCGCCAGATCTCGGCGAGCTCGGCGTGCATGCGATGCCCGGCGGTGGAGAGCCTGCCGCTGCCTTCCTCGCCCATCACGATCTCGAGGATGCCCGGCTCGACGAGGCGGACCCTGAGGTCCCGGTATTTGGAGTAGTCCATGCGCGGCATTCTACAATCCGGCCCATGCGCACCCCCGACCAGCGCTTCGCCGACCTCCCCGGTTTTCCGTACGCGCCGCATTACACGGAATGGCGCGGCCTGCGCGCGCACTACGTGGACGAGGGCGAGGGCGAGCGCACCTTCCTGTGCCTGCACGGCGAGCCGACCTGGGCCTACCTCTACCGGCGCATGATCCCGCCCTTCGTGGCCTCGGGCGCGCGCGTGGTGGCGCCCGACTTCGTCGGCTTCGGGCGCTCGGACAAGCCCGAGGACGACGCCTTTTATACCTTCGACACGCACCGCGCATTTCTCCTCGATTTCATCGAGCGGCTGCGGCTCCAGCGCATCACGCTCGTGGTGCAGGACTGGGGCGGGCTGCTCGGGCTCACGCTGCCCATGGAGATGCCCGAGCGCTTCGAGCGCCTGCTCGTCATGAACACCACGCTCGGCACGGGCGATGCGGCGCTCCCCGAAGGCTTCATCGCCTGGCGCGCGTACGTGGCGAAGAACCCGGCGCTCGATTGCGCCAAGCTCATGCAACGCACCTGCCCGCATCTCACGCTGCAGGAGGCCGCGGCTTACGAGGCGCCGTTTCCCGACGCGAAGGCGAAGGCCGGGGTGCGGCGCTTTCCGCAGCTGGTGCCCGACCGGCCGGATGCGCCCGGCGCGGAACTGTCGCGACAGGCGCGCGACTGGTGGATAAGCGCCTGGAACGGCGCCACCTTCATGGCGATCGGCGCCAAGGACCCGGTGCTCGGCCCGCCGGTGATGCATGCGCTGCGCAAGATCATCCGCGACTGCCCCGAGCCTTACGTGCACGCCGCGGGGGGGCATTTCCTGCAGGAGTGGGGCGAGGACATCGCCGCGCGGGCACTGGCGTCATGGCGCTGACGTTCGCCGACGTCGCCGCGGCCCACGAGCGCATCAAGGCGGCGGCGAAGCGCACGCCTGTGCTCACGTCGGCGACCATCGACGCGCTCACCGGCGCGCGCGTGCACTTCAAGTGCGAGAACTTCCAGCGGATGGGCGCCTTCAAGTTCCGCGGCGCCTATAACGCGCTGTCGCAGCTGGCTCCCGAACAGAAGCGCAAGGGCGTGGTGGCATTCTCTTCCGGCAACCACGCGCAGGCGGTGGCGCTTTCGGGAAGACTGCTCGGGGTGCCGGCGACCATCGTCATGCCGACTGATGCGCCGAAGGTGAAGCTCGAGGCCACGCGCGGTTATGGCGCCGAAGTCGTGCTGTACGACGCGCACAATGAAGACCGCCAGCGTATCGCCGAAAAGCTTGCCGCAGAGCGTGGCATGACGCTGATTCCGCCTTTCGACCATCCGCACATCGCGGCAGGCCAGGGGACGGCGGCCAAGGAGCTGATCGAGGACGCGGGGCCGCTCGACCTGCTGCTGGTGCCGTGCGGCGGCGGCGGGCTGCTCTCGGGCTGCGCGGTCGCGGCGAAGCACCTGTCGCCTTCGTGCCGCGTGATCGGCGTGGAGCCGGCGGCGGGCGACGACGGCGCGCGGTCGTTCAAGGCGAAGGCGCTGCAGGTGATCAGGACGCCCGACACCATTGCCGATGGCGCGCGCACCGCCTCGCTCGGACCGAAGGTGACGTTCCCGGCAATCCTCCGGTTCGTGGACGACTTTCTCACGGTGACCGACGAGGAGCTGCTGAAGACGATGTTCTTTCTCTGGGAACGGATGAAGATCGTGGTCGAGCCCACCGGCGCGCTGGCGGCGTGCGCGCTCCTGGAAAAAAAGCTCGACGCGAAAGGCAAGAGGGTCGGCGTGGTGATCTCGGGCGGGAACGTCGATCTCGCCTGGGCCGCGCGGCAGCTGGCGCGCTAGGCCGCGCCGTAGAACGCGTAGCGCCGGTCCTTCTCCGCTTTCGAGGCGTACATCGCCTTGTCGGCGAGCGCGATCAGCTCCTCGCTCGTCTCCGCGTCGTCCGGGTAGACGCTGATGCCGATGGAGCACGACACCTTCGCCGGCCCGCCCTCGATGGCGAGCGGCACCTGGATCATGTCGGCGACCTTCTCCGCGATCATGGCGGCGTCCTCGCCGCGGTCGAGCTCCCCGGCGAGCACCACGAACTCGTCGCCGCCGTAGCGCGCCACCGTGTCCGAGCCGCGCACGCTGGTGCGCAGGCGCGCGGCGAGCTGCACCAGCGCCTGGTCGCCCGCCGGGTGGCCGCGCGTGTCGTTGATGATCTTGAAGTCGTCGAGGTCGACGAGCATTACCGCCAGCTTCTTGCGGTTCCTTTTGGCGAGCTCCATGGCGAGCGCCAGGCGCTGCTGCATCGACAGGCGGTTCGGCAGCCCGGTGAGCGCGTCGTGCTGCGCCATGAAGCGCAGATGCTGCTCCTGTTCCTTGAGCTGCGTCATCAGGCTCTCGCGCTCGCTCGCCTCGGCGCGCAGGTGCTCGTTGACGCTATGCAGCTCGGCGGTGCGCTCGTCGATCTTCTGTTCCAGCTCGCGCTCGCTCTCGCGCGTCGCCTCGAGCAGCAGCCGCTGCGCGGCGAGCGCCTCGGCCTCGACGCAGGCGCGCTCGCGGCGCAGCAGGTTGATGCGGTCGCCGAGCGCGAACGAGAGCAGCAGCACATCCAGGGCGAAGCCGATGTGCAGGCCGTAGAGGGTGACGAAGTTGGTCGGCACCAACGTGAAATTGCGCAGGGCGCCGAACGCGATGAAGGCGAGGAGCGCCGCCCAGGCCAGGAGGAAATAGCGCGCCGGGCGGTAGCCGAGAACCAGCGCGCGCGCCGCGGCGTAGGCCGCGACCGCCGCCGCCCCGAAGCCGAGCACCGAGATGGCGCGCAGCACGCCGCCGTAGTCGAGCACCCAGCCGGTGGCCGAGAACACGGCGAGCAGCGCGCCGGCGCCGACCACCGCGCGCATGACCGTGTCGGCGCGCGGGGCGATGCGCCGCGCATCGAGGAACGTGCGCGAAAACTGCGCGCCAAACATGAGCGTGAGCGACAGCGCGAGCGCCAGCACGTGGTTCGCGGCCCACACGCTCTGCGGCCACAGGTACTGGAAGGCGAGGCCGTCGAAGCTGAGGAGATAGGTGCAGAAGGCGGCGGCGTACAGGACGTAGTACAGGTAGACTCGGTCTCGCACCGCGAACAGCAGCATCAGGTTGTACAGCACGAGCGCCAGCGCCAGCCCGTAGAACAGCCCGAGAACCAGCTGCGCGTTGCGGTCGAGTTCGGCGAACGCGCCCGGACGCCACAAGGTGAGGGGCAAGGTCAGCACGCCCTGCGATACGGCGCGCACGTAGTAGGTGTGCTCGCCGGCCGGCGCTGGAAAGCGGAACACGTGGTTGCGGTGGCGCACTTCGCGCGCGTCCCAGGGGAACGCGTCGCCCGCGATGTGCACCCAGTAGCGCGTCTCGCCACCGGGCTGGGCTTCGGGAACGTAGAACTCGATGCGGTCGATGCTCGGAAACGCGATCTCGAGCAGCAACTCTTCGCCCGGAGGCGCGCCACCGGGCAGCGAGAAGCGCAGCCACCAGGCCGAGCGCGTGTAGCCGAAATTGAGCGGGTCGACTTTCGACGGCGCGAAGCGCCCGGCATGCGCCGGCTTGCGCACGTCCTCGAGCTCGAGGGCGCCCCCGGCGTCTTCGAGCGCCGCCACGTGCAGGCCGAGCGACGCGCGTCCCTCGGCGCCGGGCAGGGGCGCCTGCGCCTGCGCGGACGCCAAGATAAGAACTGCCAGCAGGGCGAGCGCGCGCGTCATGGGGAGTGCTGAATCATAGTGCAGCACCGGCCTTACGTTAAGATGCACGCCTTCATGCGCGCCATCCAGATCGAAAAGCCCGGCGGCCCCGAGGTATTGCGCCCCGCCGAGCGCCCGCGTCCCGAGCCGAAGCCGCACGAGATCCTGGTCAAGGTCGCCGCCGCGGGCGTGAATCGACCCGATGTCCTGCAGCGACTCGGGCTCTATCCGGTGCCGCCCGACGCCTCCGACCTGCCCGGGCTCGAGATCGCCGGCGAGGTCGCCGCCTGCGGCGCCGCGGTGACGATGTGGAAGCCGGGCGACAAGGTATGCGCGCTCACGCACGGCGGCGGCTATGCCGAGTACTGCGTCACGCCCGAAGTGCAGGCGCTGCCCGTGCCCAAGGGCCTGTCGATGACCGAAGCGGCCTCGCTGCCGGAAACCTTCTTCACCGTCTGGTCGAACGTCTACGACCGCGGCCGGCTCGCGCCCGGAGAATCGCTCCTCGTGCAGGGAGGCACCTCGGGCATCGGCGTCACCGCGATCCAGATGGCGGCGGCGACCGGCAACCGCGTCTTCGCCACCGCCGGCTCGGACGAGAAATGCGCCGCCTGCGTGAAGCTCGGCGCCGCGCAGGCCTTCAACTACAAGACGCAGGACTTCGCCGCCGGCGTCAGGTCAGCGACCGGCGGCAAGGGCGTGGACGTGATCCTCGACATGGCGGCGGGCGATTTCGTGCCGCTCGAGCTGAAGGCGCTGGCCGAGGAGGGACGGCTGGTGTTCATCGCCTTTCTGCGCGGCCCGAAAACCGAGCTCGACGTGAACGAGCTGATGCGCCGGCGCCTCACGCTGACGGGCTCGACGCTGCGCCCGCGGCCGGTGGCCTTCAAGGGCGCGATCGCCGCGCGCCTGCGCGAGCGCATCTGGCCCCTGGTCGAGGCCGGGAAGATCAAGCCGGTGATCTACAAGACCTTCCCGCTCGCCGAGGCCGCCGAGGCGCACCGGCTGATGGAAACGAACGCGCACATCGGCAAGCTGGTCCTCACGCTCTGACATGCGGCGCGCGAGCGACGCGCTCCTGGTCGTCGACGTGCAGAACGACTTCCTGCCGGGCGGCGCGCTCGCCGTGGCGCGCGGCGACGAGATCCTGCCGCTCGTCAATCGCATCGCCGCGCAGTTCGCCGTCGTGGTGCTCACGCAGGACTGGCATCCCGCAGGTCACGCTTCGTTCGCCTCCAGTCATCCCGGGAAAAGGCCCTTCCAGACCCTGCGCCTGTCCTACGGCGACCAGGTGCTGTGGCCCGATCACTGCGTGCAGGGCTCGGCCGGGGCCGCGTTCGCCGCCGGGCTCGACCTCCCGCACGCGCAGGCCGTCATCCGCAAGGGCCACCACCGCAAGGTGGACAGCTATTCGGCCTTCCTCGAAGCCGACCGCAGGACGAAGACCGGGCTCGACGGTTATCTGAAGTCGCGCGGGGTGAAGCGGGTTTTCTGCGTCGGGCTCGCCACCGATTTCTGCGTCGCTTGGACCGCGCTCGATGCGCGCCGCTTCGGTCTGCAGGCCGCGGTGATCGAGGATGCCTGCCGCGCCATCGACACCGGCGGCTCGCTGGAGACCGCCTGGAAGGCGATGAAGAAGGCGCGCGTCAGGCGGATTTCTTCCGCGAGCGTCTGCTAGCCGTACATGCCCTGCTCGCCCGGTTCACGGCCTGGCTTTGATCCGCGCCTACAATACGCGCTCCGCAGGCCAGGGAGCGCGAATGTTTAGGGACGGGCTGCTGAAGGGCAAGAACATCCTCATCACGGGCGGCGGCACCGGCCTCGGCAAGGAGATCGCCGCCCAGTACCTGGCGCTCGGCGCCGGCCTGTGGATCGCGGGCCGGCGCGCGGGCGTGCTCGAGCAGACCGCCCAGGAGCTCACTGCGAAGCACGGTGGAGCCGTGCGCACGCACGCCGTCGACATCCGCGACTACGCCGCGGTCGACGCGATGATCCAGCACATCTGGGACGGTTCGGGCCCGCTCACCGGCCTCGTCAACAATGCCGCCGGCAATTTCATCAGCCCGACCAAGGATCTGACGCCGAACGGCTTCAACGCCATCGCCAACACCGTGTTCCACGGCAGCTTCTACGTCACGCACGCGGTGGGAAAACGCTGGATCGCGGGCGGGCACAAGGGCTCGGTGGTCTCGATCCTCGTCACCTGGGTGTGGACCGGCTCGCCCTACGTCGTGCCCTCGGCGATGTCGAAGGCGGGGCTGCATATCATGACGAAATCGCTTGCCGTCGAATGGGGCAGGCACGGCATCCGGCTGAACGCCATCGCGCCCGGGCCCTTCCCCACGGAGGGCGCCACCAAGCGCCTGCGCCCCGGCTCGAGCTTCGGCGAGTCGACCCAGGTGAACCCCATGCGCCGTGTCGGCGAGATGTCCGAGCTGCAGAACCTCGCCACGTTCCTCATGGCCGACGGCTGCGAGTGGCTCACCGGCGAGACCATCGCCCTCGACGGCGCGGGCTATCTCGCCACCGGCGCCTACTTCACCGAGCTCGACAAGATGAGCGACGCCGACTGGCAGAAGGCGCGCGAGATGATCAAGGCGCAGAACGACAAGGACCGCGCCGGCCGGAGCGCCTGAGCGCGCCATGGCGGAAAAGCTCGTCCCCCGGCCGGCCGCGACGCTGCTCCTGCTGCGCGACGGCAGCCTCGGACCCGAGGCGTTCCTCCTGCAGCGCACGCACAGCGCGGCGTTTCTCGGCGGGGCGCACGTGTTTCCGGGCGGCGCGCTCGACAAGGCCGATCGCGACACGCGCGTGCTGCGCCGCGTCGCCGGACTCACCGATGACGAGGCGAGCACGCGCCTGGGCGTCGACGCGGGCGGGCTTGCCTACTGGGTAGCGGCGATCCGCGAATGTTTCGAGGAGGCGGGAATCCTCCTCGCCGAGGGCGAGGACGGCCGCCCGGTGGACACGGCGCGCGCCGCCGGGCTCGCCGCCTACCGCGCGCTGCTGCATGCCGGCAAGCTCGGCTTTCACGAGTTCCTGGAGAAGGAGCGGCTGCTGCTGCGCGGCCGCGAGCTCGCCTACTTCGGCCACTGGGTCACCGCGCCGGGACGCGCGCGCCGCTTCGACACGCGCTTCTTCCTCGCCCTCGCCCCCGCGGCGCAGGCCGGCGCGCACGACGGCACCGAGCTCGTGGCGAGCGAGTGGCTGCGCCCGCTCGAGGCGATCGAGCGCGAGGCGCGCGGCGAGATCCAGCTCGTCTTCGCCACCAAGAACACGCTCGCCGACCTGGTGCGCTTCGCGCGCGCCAAGGACGCGCTCGAGCATGCGCGCGAGGCCGAAGTCGAGACCAACCGCGCCTGCTGGGCGCTGGGGCCCGACGGCGCGGCGGCCCTGTTTCGCCGCCGCGACCCGCAGTACTTCGAGATCCACTGGTGCGACCCGGAGGAAACCGGGGACACCAGCGTTGCGCTCGCGCCCGGCGTCGCCAAGCGGCTCGACCCGTTCGTGACGCGCATCATCGCGCCCAATCCCGGCATGATGACCGGGCCCGGCACCAACACCTACCTGGTGGGCGAAGCGGAGCTCGCGGTCATCGACCCCGGCCCGGCGATCGACGAGCACATCGCCGCGGTGCTCGCCGCGGGCGCGGGCCGCATCCGCTGGATCCTGTGCACGCACACGCACATGGACCACTCGCCGGCGGCAGCGGCGCTCAAGGCGGCGACCGGCGCCGTGGTGATCGGGCGTCCCGCGCCGGAGCGCCCGGGACAGGATCTCGCCTTCGCGCCCGACCGCGTGATGGGGCACGGCGACCGCTTCATGTTCGGCGGCCTCTCGCTGCGCGCGCTGCACACGCCCGGGCACGCGTCGAACCACCTGTGCTACCTGCTCGAGAACACGAGGATGCTGTTCACGGGCGATCACGTCATGCAGGGCTCTACGGTGGTGATCAATCCGCCCGACGGCGACATGCGCGCCTACCTCGATTCGCTCGAGCTCCTGCTCGGCGAGGACATCCTGATCCTCGCGCCGGGCCACGGCTACCTGATCGGCGAGCCGCACCGCGAGGCGCGGCGCCTGATCCGGCATCGCCTGGCGCGCGAACAGAAAGTGGTGTGGGCGCTGCAGCGCCTCGCCGCGCCCACGGCGGAGGAGCTGGTGCGCGAGGTGTACGACGACGTCGCGGAGCGGCTGCACGGCGTGGCGCTTCGATCGCTGTCGGCGCACCTCGAGAAGCTCGCCGCCGAGGGCCGCGCGCACGCCGCGGACGGGCGCTGGTCGCTGGTACAATCGTCGACGGTCGAGTGACGGCCGGAGGAGCGCGCCATGAGCAGCCACGAACAGACGCTTAAGCTGGTCACCAATCTCGACCGCGCCGGGATCGAATCGCGCCTCGCCGACATCCGCGGCGCCGCGCAGGCCGCCGGCCTCGCCGAGCTGGCGCAGATGTTCGCCGACGCGCCCGGCGCGCCGCGCGCCGCGCTCGAGCAGAAAATCCGCAGCGCGCTCAAATGGCTCGCCGACAAGCCCGATCACAAGGTGCTCGCGGCGCAGCTCGAGCTGGTGGAGATCAATCTCCCCAACCTCAAGTAGCCTGAAGCTCGACTTCGACCTGTTCACCATCGGCGGCGGCTCGGGCGGGGTGCGCGCGAGCCGCGTCGCCGCCTCCTATGGGGCGCGCGTCGCCGTGGCCGAGTCGGGCCGCTTCGGCGGCACCTGCGTCAACGTCGGCTGCATCCCGAAAAAGCTCTTCTCCTACGCCGCGCACTATCGCGAGGACTTCGAGGTGGCGAAGAGCTTCGGCTGGACGCTGGGCGAGCCGAAGTTCGACTGGCGCACCCTCGTCGCCAACAAGGACCGCGAGATCGCGCGCTTGAACGGCGTGTACGAGGGCGTGCTCACGCAAGCCGGGGCGAAGATCCTGCGCGGGCGGGCGCGGCTGGTGGACGCACACACGGTGGAAGTGAACGGCGCCCGCCACAGCGCCAGGCACATCCTCGTCGCCACGGGCGCATGGCCGCAGGTGCCGCAGATTCCGGGCCGCGAGCTGGCGATCACGTCGAACGAGGCGTTCTTCCTGGCGAAGCTGCCGCGGCGCGCACTCGTCGTCGGCGGCGGCTATATCGCGCTCGAATTCGCCTCGATTTTCAACGGACTGGGCGTGGAGACCACCCTCGCCTACCGCGGGCCGCGGCTGCTGCGCGGTTTCGACGCCGACCTGGGTGAGCGCATCACCGAAGAGATGAGAAAGAAGGGCATCGACATACGGCTGCAGACGAATCCCGCGAAGCTGGATCCCGGCATCCGCGTCACCTACGAGGACGGCGCGACGCAGGAGGTGGATCTGGTCATGTTCGCCACCGGCAGGAAGCCGAATACCGCGGCGCTGGGGCTGGAGAATGCCGGGGTGAAGCTCGCCGCCGGCGGCGCGGTGGCGGTGAACGAGTTTTCGCAGTCCTCGGTGGACTCGATCCACGCCATCGGCGACGTCACCAACCGGCTGAACCTCACCCCCGTCGCCACGGCCGAGGGCATGGCGCTGGCGAAAACACTGTTTCGCAATGAGCCCACGCCGGTGGACCATGTGAACGTGCCCACCGCGGTGTTCTCCGACCCCAATCTCGCCACGGTGGGAATGACGGAGGAAGCGGCGCGCAGGCAGTACGGCGAAATCGACGTCTACAAAACGGCGTTCCGCGCCCTGAAGCTCACGCTCGGCGGGCATGAGGAGCGCACGTTCATGAAGCTGGTGGTCGATGCGGCATCGCAGCGCGTGGTCGGTGCCCACATGATCGGCGCTGACGCCGGCGAGATAATTCAAGGCGTTGCGATCGCCGTGAAGCTCGGCGCCACGAAAGCGCAGTTCGACGCCACCGTCGGCATCCACCCCACGGCGGCGGAGGAATTCGTTACCATGCGGGAAAGGGCGTCCTGACAATGATTCTCGAATCGCAGATCGAGAAAATGATCGGCGAGTTGCGGGCGCAGATGAGCCTGCCGCTGGCGATCGAGCTGTGGAACGGCAAGCGCTACGCGCTCGGCGAGCGGCCGACCGTGACCCTGCGCGTGCCGGCGGCTTCGTCCCTCAAGTACCTCATGAACGCCGACCTGGCGAAGCTCGGCGAAGCCTATGTCGAGGGCCTGCTCGACGTGGAAGGCCCGATCGGCGACGCCATGCGCGCGGCAGAGAGCCTGGCGCGGCGCTGGGGCGGGAAGAAGAAGAGGCGCGCGCCGCTGCTGTTCCGCAACATCCATACGAAGAAGAAGGACGCGGAGGCGATCCGCTACCACTACGACGTCTCCAACGACTTCTATGCCCTCTGGCTCGACCGGCGCATGGTCTATTCCTGCGCCTACTTCAGGACGGGCGAGGAGTCGATCGACGCGGCGCAGGAGCAGAAGCTCGACCACATCTGCCGCAAGCTCATGCTCGAGCCCGGCGAGCGCTTCCTCGACATCGGCTGCGGCTGGGGCGCGCTGGTGATGCACGCCGCCGAGCGCTACGGCGTGCAGGCGACGGGCATCACGCTTTCGCAGAACCAGCACGCGCTCGCCAACGAGCGCATCCGCGCAGCGGGCCTGCAGGACAAAGTGCAGGTACTGCTGCAGGACTATCGCGACGTGCACGGCGAGGGCGTGTACGACAAGATCGCCTCCATCGGCATGTTCGAGCACGTGGGGCTGAAGAACCTGCCGGTGTACTTCGGCGCCATCCGGCGGCTACTGGTCGATGGCGGCGTCGTGCTGAACCACGGCATCACCTCCATCGATCCCGAGAGCCGCACCGTGGGCTTCGGGGCGGGCGAATTCATCGAGAAGTACGTCTTCCCGCACGGCGAGCTGCCGCACGTTTCGCTGGTGCTCAAGGAGATGGGCGCCTCGGGACTCGAGGTCATGGACGTGGAAACGCTGCGGCTGCACTACGCGAAGACGCTGCGGCACTGGAGCGATCGGCTGGAGGCGAGCCTCGACAAGGCGCGGGCGTTCACCGGCGACAAGCGGCTGCGCATCTGGCGGACGTACCTCGCCGGCTGCGCGCACGCGTTCGAGCGCGACTGGGTGTCGATCCAGCAGGTGCTGGCGGTGAAGGCGGAGGATCCGAACAGGAATCCGCTGCCGTGGACGCGGGACTACATGTACGGGCGCTAGCCGAGCGAGCGCACCACCAGACCGCCGCCCGTCACCAGCAGGACCACCGCCACCGCCCGCAGCAGCTGTTCGCGCGAGATCTTCAAGAACATCCGGCGCGCCACCGCGATCCCGAGCAGCGCCGCCGGCACCACGCCGATCGCCAGCAGCCACACGTTCGGGTTCAGCAGCAGCCCGGTGATGAGGAACGCCGCGACGCGCAGCGAAATGCTGGTCAGCGTCGCGAATCCCATGGTCGCCCGGAACTGCTCCTTGGTGAGCCCGCGCTGCGAGAGGTAGATCGCGTACGGCGGCCCGCCAGCGCCGAACACGGTACTCGTGATCCCGCCCGCGAGGCCGGCAACCCACGCCCAGCCGGCAGAAATCACTCTTTGCGACTCATGACGGAAGAGGCTGTAGAGCGCGTAGCCGAAGACGAACACGCCCAGGGCGAACATGCCTCCCGCGCGCGGCAGATTGACGAGCACCGTCACGCCGAGCGCTGTCCCCAGGAGGATCATCGGCACAAGCCGCATCCACTCCGCTTTCACCGCGTTCTTCGGGTTCTCGAAGCCCACGCGCAGCGCGGCGCTCAGATCCGACAGCGCGTACAGCGCCAGCGCGAACTGCAGCGGCACGAAATGGGTCGCCAAAGGAATGGTGACCAGCGCGGCGCCGAAGCCGGTGAGCCCGAAGACCAGGGCCCCGGCGAACGCGATCGGAATCAGCGCGAGCAGCTCCCACTGCCCGCCGAGAAGCCCGCTCAGGCTTTCACCGCCGGATTCAACGAATACGTGCCCGTGATCTTAGCGCTGCCGAGCACGTGCGGCTGGATCGTCTTGAGGAGGTCCGCGCCGCGAAAGGAACCCTCCACCGGGCAGGTCTCCACGCCGAGCGCGTACAGCGTGAATACGTACCGATGCACGATGGAATCGTTCCACGGCGGGCACGGCCCGTCGTAGCCGAAGTACTCGCCCGCCATGTCCTTGTCGCTCGCGAACCAGGTGGTGTAGTCGTTCACGCCCTGGCGCGTGCCGCGCGGCCCCGCGGGCCCGGACTTGCCGCCCGCGGTGACGCCGCTGGAGAACTCGCCCTCGCGGATCGGCCCGGCGTCGGGCTTGAGATCCACCAGCAGCCAGTGGTAGAAGTCCGTGCGCGGCAGCGTCGCCGGGATCTGGCGCCCCTCCTTGTTGACGTCGTCGGGCTTGGAAGGCACGTCGCCGTCGTGGCACACGAGCGCGAGCGACTTCGTTCCCGCCGGCAGGTCCTTCCAGGCGAAGTGGGGATTCCTGTTGTCGGAGAGCTTGACGCGGGACTTCGGGTCGGCCACGCCGAACGCGAACTTGCCGGGAATCGCGCCCTTGTCGTTGAAGCTGTCGCTCGAGAGAATCATGCGCCGCCTCCTTCGGGGACGATTATAAGAGCCCCGGCGTCGAACCGGTTCATGCGTTTGAGGCGCGGCGCGTAGCGCGGAAACGGCAGGCCGAAGCGCCGCTCGAGCGCGTGCGCGCGGCTGACGAGCGCATCCCACGGCACGGCGCGCGGCGCGCCCTTCAGCGCGATGACGATCACGTTCGGGTCGTAAAGCGCGGGCAGCGCCAGCACCGCGCCGCCGAAGGCGCGTTCGAGGCGTCCGATGCGCTCGTCGAGCTTCGCGTCGTCGTTCATCAGGTTGAGTACCAGCAGCACTCGGGCGCGAGCGCGTCGGCGCCGTCGCCGATTTCCACCGCGAGGCGCGCGTCGTCCGCCGGCAGGTGGAACTGCGCGCGCGCCACCTGCACGACGCGGGGGTCGAGCTCCACCACGCGCGTCTTCATCCACGGCAGGCGCCGCCAGAAGAACTTCACCAGCGAGCCGCCGCCCAGGCCGATCTTCAGCGCGCGCGCGGGGCGCGCGTGAAACAGGAGAAACGACATCATGCAGCGCGTGTACTCGAGCTCGAGCGCGTACGGATCCGAGAGCCGCATCGAGCTCTGGATCGCTACACCGCCCACGTGCAGCGTGCGCACGCCGCGCTCCTCGCTCACCGTGAGCGCCGGCATCCGGCTCATGCGTGCCGTCGCGGCAGGTGCCGGCGCATGAGCGCGGCGAGGCCGGCGCCGCCGAAGCTCAGCGCCGCGCAGGCGAGAATCGATACGTCGTAGCTGCCGGTGATATCGAAGCTCGCGCCGGCGAAAGTCGGCCCCACGAGCGTGCCCAGTCCCGCCGCGGTGTACAGGGCGCCGATGATGGCGGAGAGCGCGCGCGGGCCGAAGATGTCCATGCACACCGTAGGCGCGAGCGCCACGTAGCCGCCGTAGAGCGAGCCGAAAGCCACCGCGAACACCACGAGCGGCGCGTAGCTCTTCGCTACCCACCAGAGCAGGAACATGAGGCCGAGGCCGGCGGCGATGGCGATCAGCGAGCGCAGGTGGCCGAGCCGATCGGCGATGGCGCCGACGAAGAAGCGCCCGAGCAGGCTTCCCAAGCCAAGGAGGCTGACGAGCGAGACGCCCTGCGCTTCCGTCAGCCCTGCATCGAGCGCATAGGGCACGAGGTGCACCATCGGCACGAAAAACCCGACGCAGATGAGCAGCGCCACCGCGTAGAGCAGCCAGAACGGCGGGCTTCTCAGGGCCTCGGCGAGGGTCATGCCGGGAAGCGGCACGCCGTTCACGCCGCGGTGCACGGACTTGCGGCCGCCGAGCACGAGCGCCGCCGGCACGGCGAGCACGAGCGTCGCCGCGGCAAGCGCGAGATAGGCGTGGCGCCAGCCGGCGAGGCCAATCAGCCAAGCGGCGGCGAGCGGCATGACGAGGTTTCCCGCGCCGATGCCGGACACGGCGATGCCCGAAGCGAGCGCGCGGTGCTGCACGAACGCCTGCTGCACGGCGGCGACCGCGGGTACGTAGGAAAGTCCGATGCCGAGCCCGGCGCCGATGCTGTAGGTCAGGTAGAGCAGCTCGACCGAAGGCGCGTTGGCGGCGAGCGCGAGGCCGGCGGTGAGGCACAGCGCCCCCGCCAGGCACACGCCGCGCGGCCCGAAGCGGTCGGCGAGCATGCCGCCGGGCACCCCGGCCGAGAACCAGAGCAGCGCGCTCAGCGAAAAGACGAGCGAGACGTGCGCGCGCGAGGCGCCGAATTCCGCCTGGAACGCGGCGAAGAACGCGGCGAACGAATACGCCGCGCCGAAACCCATGAACATGAGCGTGAAGGCGGCGAGCACCACCCCCCAGCCCGGGCGCGGCATCGCCAAGTCAGCGCTTCGCGCTTTTGCGCGCCGCAGGCAGCGCCGCGATCGCCTCGACCTCGAGCAGCAGGTCATCGTGCACCAGCCGCTCCACCCCCACCAGCGTGCTCGCCGGCATCGCGCCGGGCTCGAGAAAGCGCGAGCGCACTTCGCGGTAGACATTCACGCGCTCCGGGCTCATGCCCACCATGTAGCCGTTCATCTTGACGACATCGCGCCAGGTGGCGCCGGCGGCCTTGAGGTTGTGCGCGAGGCTCGCGAACACCTGCTCGGCCTGCGCGCGCATGTCGCCCTTGCCGACGACGATGCCGTCGCGGTCGTAGCTCACCTGCCCGGACACGAATGCGAGCGTTGCGGCGCCCTCCACGGCCACCGTGTGCGTGAAGAATCGCGGATCGAACAGCTGCTTCGCATTGAGATATCGCTTATTCATGTCAGCGCCCCCCCGCGCGGTGATCGGCCACAGCGATTCCACCACTCCCCGGCGCACGCAAACGTACCAGTCGTAGAGGTTGATCGTAGGGTCGCAGTGCCCCGGCACGAGGAGCAGCTTCTCGCCGAGCGCCGGCGCCGCGGCGCCCGGCGCGACCTCGATGAAGCCGTGCTCGTCGGAGGCGAGCACGTAGGCGAGCCCGGGACGCCGCCACACGGCGGGCATGCCCGAATCGACGCTCGACGCCTTCAGGCCCGCGTCGACGATGGCGCGCGTACCACCACCGTGGCTCATGACGGTGGCGAGCACAAAGAGCGCGTGCGCGAAGCGCGGCAGCGGCGCCGCCTGCTCGTTTCTCGCGTAGTCCGCATCCATGAAGGCGTAGGACCCCGGCTGGATCTCGTTCCAGGCGGCGGTTTCCACTTCCAGCATGAAGGTGCCGCTGCCGGCGCCGGTGACCGTAGGGCAGGCGATGCCGTTCTCCTCGAGCAGCTGGCGCGTGGTGCGCACGAGCTGCGCCGCGCGCTCGATGAGCGCGCGCCGCTCGGCGATCGAGCGCACGTGCTGCGCGCGCCCGTTGTAGGCCTGCAGCCCCGCGAAGCGCAGGTTCGGGCAGGCGGCGACGGCGCGCGCCAGCGCGAGCGCCGGCTCGCCCGGCGCCACGCCGCAGCGCGCCATCCCCACTTCCAGCTCGATGTACACGTCGAGCGCGGCACCCGCGCGGCCGGCAGCGGCGTCGAGCTCGCGCGCGTTGCCCGCGTCGTCCACGCACACGCCGATCCGCGCGCGTCCCGCGAGGCGCGCCAGGCGCTCCAGCTTCGGCGCGCCGACCACCTCGTTCGTCACCAGCACGTCGGTGATGCCGCCCGCCACCATCGCCTCGGCCTCCGACACCTTCTGGCAGCAGGCGCCGATTGCGCCGAGCGCCATCTGCCGCTTTCCAACTTCCGGGCACTTGTGCGTCTTGGCGTGCGTGCGCACGCGCACGCCCGTGCCGCGTACCGCGTCGGCGAGCGTGCGCAGGTTCGCCTCGAAGGCGTCGAGATCGAGGATCAGCGCCGGCGTATCGACCTCCTCGAGACGCTGGCCGGGGGCGGCGGGCTGCCTCATGCGATGCGCCTCCTGCGATGGTGCGTCATGCCGTACCAGACGATGGCCACGGCGACCACGGCCACCATCGGCAGCGCGAACAGATTGACGCGCTCCCAGCCCGCGGCGGTCACCGTCAGGCCGGAGGTGAAGGAGGCGATCGCCATCATGATGAAGATTACCTGATCGTTCGCGCCCTGCGCCTTCGCCATCTCTTCCGGCCGGTAGGTTTGCGTGAGCAGCGTGGTGCCGCCGATGAAGAGGAAGTTCCAGCCGACGCCGAGGAGGACGAGCGACGCCCAGAATTGCGGCACCGCGATGCCCGAGAGCGCGACGCCGATGGCGGCGAAATTGAGCAGTGCGCCGATGAACATCACCGGCAGCACGCCCAGGCGCTTGATCAGTCCGCCGGTGACGAACGAGGGCGCGAACATGGCGATGACGTGCCAAGAGATGACAAAAGCGGCATCGCTATAGGGATGACCGCATGCGCCCATGGCGATGGGCGTGGACGTCATGAGGAAATTCATGACGCCGTAGCCGATGGCGCCCGACAGGACGGCGACGATGAATTTCGGTTGCGCGGCAATCACGGAGAGCGGCCGGCCGCGCGCGGACTGCGTTCTTGCGTCGGGCGTCGGGATGCGGACGAAGCGCAATAGCACCAGGGTGGCGAGTGCGAAGCCGATGAGCGCGAGGTACGCGCCGGTGAAGCGCGGCTCGAGCAGGTCCACCGTAAAGCGGCTCGTCGTCGGGCCGAGAATGCCGCCTAATAGTCCGCCGGCGAGCACGAGCGAGATCGCGGTGCTCTTGTAGTCCGCGCTCGCCACGTCGGCGGCGGCGAAGCGGTAGTACTGGCCGTAGGCGTTGTAGACGCCGAAGACGAGCGCGCCGAAGCACAGCCCCCAGAAGCTTTGCACCCAGACCGCGCCCGCGCAGAGCAGCGCGCCGGCGATTCCCCAGAGAGTGCCGAGAATGAGCCCGCGCTGGCGCCCTACGCGCTTCATGTGCAGCGAGGCGAGCATCGTCGCGAGCGCCCCGCCCACCACCCAGAAGGTGACCGGCAGCGTGGCGAGCGCCGCGCGCGGCGCGAGCGCGAGCCCGGCGAGGCCGTTGATGGCGATGAGCGTGGCGTTGTTGGTGAGGAGCAACGCCTGGCACACGGCGAGCAGGCCGACGTTGCGGCGGGTACTGTTCATGTATACAGTATCGGGGAGGACTGTCATTCTAGATGCAAACGCAACGCCTGCGCGGCGCGCTTTCGCAGATCCAGGGACGCTTCGAATCCGTCGAGCGGGCGGCGTTCGACGACGGCTGGACGCGAGAGGACGAGCCGGTCGAGCCGCTACAGACCACGGTGACGATCGAGCGCGCGCGCTCGATCATCTCGAGAAACGATTCGCCGGACATCCCGTTCGATCAGTCCATCAATCCGTATCGGGGATGCGAGCATGGGTGCGTCTACTGCCTAGCCGGAGATACGAAAATCCTGATGGCGGACGGCACGGCAAAGCCGCTTGCCGAAGTGAACACTGGCGATGCCATCTACGGAACAGTCCGCAAGGGCTGGTACCGGACCTATGTCAGGACAAGGGTGCTCGCACACTGGAGCGTGATCAAGCCGGCGTTCCGCATCACGCTCGAGGACGGCACGACGCTTGTCGCCGGCGCCGACCACCGCTTTCTCACCGAGCGCGGCTGGAAGTTCGTGCGGGACTGTGAGCGGCAAAGGCCGCATCTCACGACGAACAACAAGCTGATGGGTATCGGCGCGTTCGCCGAAGCTGTGGCGAAGGATGCGAACTACCGGCTCGGATATTTGACGGGAATGATCCGAGGCGATGCTCTGCTTCGCTCCTATTCCTATGAGAGGCAGGGGCGAATGAATGGCGACCAGCATCGATTCCGGCTGGCGCTATGCGACGACGAGGCACTGGACAGAGCCCAGGCGTTCCTTGCCAATTGGGGTATCGAAGCGCAGGAGTTCGTGTTCCAGGAGGCCCGGGCGGGACGCCGTGCGATGCACGCGATCCGCGCCAGCGCCCGGGTGGACGTGGCGGACATCCGCGAAATCGTGGACTGGCCGCGAACGCCGTCGCGGGAATGGACAGCGGGGTTTCTTGCCGGAATCTTTGACGCGGAAGGCAGTTGCAGCGGCGGAGTGCTTCGCATCAGCAACACCGACGTGGACATCATCGGCTGGATCAAGAGGTCGCTTGACGCCTTCGGCTTCCGCTACGTGATCGAGCACGTCGAGCACCATCGATCGAAGCCCATCGAGGTCGTCCGCGTCGTGGGCGGACTGCGCGAGCACTCCCGCTTTTTCCACACGACGGATCCCGCCATCACGCGCAAGCGTGACATCGCAGGCGTTGCATTGAAGAGCGATGCGAGGCTCAACGTGACCGGCATCGAGCCCCTGCCCGGAGCGATGCGGCTCTACGACATCACGACCGAGACCGAAGACTTCATCGCCAACGGCGTGGTGAGCCACAACTGCTACGCCCGCCCAAGCCACGCCTACCTCGAACTTTCCCCCGGCCTGGATTTCGAGACGAAGCTCTTCGCCAAGACCAACGCCGCCGAGCTGCTGCGAAAGGAGCTCGCGAAGCCGGGCTACAAGGTGTCGCCCATATCGCTCGGCGCGAATACCGACTGCTACCAGCCGGCCGAGCGCAAGTACTGTGTCACGCGGCAGATCCTGGAAGTGCTCGCGGAATGCGAGCACCCGCTGACCATCGTCACCAAGTCGGCCCTGGTCGAGCGCGACCTCGACATCCTGGGCCCGATGGCGAAGAAGAACCTGGTGAAGGTGTTCGTTTCGATCGGCACGCTCGACCGCGTGCTCGCCCGCAAGCTCGAGCCGCGCGCGGCGAGCCCGCAGCGCAGGCTCGATGTCCTGAAGGCCCTGTCCTCGGCCGGTGTCCCCTGCGGCGTGATGGTCGCGGCGCTCATCCCCGCACTGAACGACAAGACGCTCGAGCACGTCCTCGAAGAGGCAGCGAAGGCCGGCGCGCTGGAGGCCGCCTACGTGATCCTGCGCCTGCCCAACGAGCTGAAGGACATCTTCAAGGAATGGCTCGCCGCGCACTACCCCGAGCGCGCCGAGCACGTGATGAGCATCGTCCGGCAGATGCGCGGCGGCCGCGAGAACGACTCGCGCTTCCACGAGAGGATGCGCGGCACCGGCAACTACGCCGAGCTGATCGACAAGCGCTTCGACATCGCCTGCAAACGCTTCGGCATGAACGGCCATGGCGGCGGGCGCCGGCCGCCCGAGCTCGACTGCATGCGATTTGTGCCGCCCTCGCCGGCAGGCCAGTTGAAACTTTTTTGAGGTTTGTGCGTTGAAGGAACAACTCAGCGTGCTAGCATTTGGACCGCGCAAGCTGAGGGATTAAGGAGAGAAGAACATGCGGCGCGAACCGACCCTCGACAGCTATTACTTCCTTGCCGATCTACCGGCAAACGACAACACTCCTCAGGCGCTAAAGAAGTTCCGCGAAATCAACGTGGTGCTCCGGACTGTGCCGTGGCCGGATCCCTATAACCAGACCAGCCATCGACTTCATCTGGGCGATGCCCGAGACCTAGGGTGGATCGAGAACGAATCGGTCCATCTCGTCGTGACATCTCCGCCGTACTGGACCTTGAAGGAGTACCGCAAGCACGAGGGCCAGATGGGCCACATCGCGGATTACGAGCAATTTCTGGACGAGTTGGACAAGGTGTGGGTTGAATGCAAGAGGGTCCTGGTGCCCGGAGGTCGTGTTTGTTGCGTTGTCGGCGACGTCTGCCTGCCGAGACGGAAGACGGGACGGCACCACGTGATCCCCCTTCATGCCGACATCCAGGTTCGCGCCCGAAAGCTCGGGCTCGACAGCCTCTCGCCGATTTATTGGAAGAAGATTGCCAATGGAGTAACCGAAGCTCGCGGCAATGGGGCTGGGTTCTATGGCAAGCCCTATCAGCCAGGAGCTATCGTCAAGAATGACGTCGAGTTCATTCTGTTCCTGCGTAAGGGAGGGGAGTATCGCAAGCCAAAGCCTATCCAGAAGGCGCTCTCAATGCTCACAAAGCAAGAAATGCAGACTTGGTGGCAACCCATTTGGACAGACTTGCGTGGCGCGTCAACGCGTAACGGCCACCCGGCGCCTTACCCCGTTACGCTCGCGGAGCGATTGATCAGGATGTTCTCTTTTGCAGGAGACAACGTACTCGACCCATTCTCGGGTACGTGCGCAACCGCGATGGCGGCATTTCGTTCCGGAAGGAACTCCTTCAGCAACGAGATTGACCCTTACTACTATCAGATTGGGCTTGAGAATCTTGAGGCGGCCTTGGCAGATCGACCGCTCTTTGGGGCGATCAATGGACGAATCGTTGAAGATCGCTCTTCCAAGAAAGTGCGATCGTCTAATTTGAGGTAAGTGTTGCAATCCAAGCTACTTACCGAGTTTCGCGGGCTGTTTGATGGAGTCAAGTATCTCCACCGAAAGTCCAATCAAGGTGACCGTGTCGCTTCGTTCCTCTACGAGGATCTCTTTCACCTAGCGCGGTCTCCGAAGCTGGTTGCAGCTATTTCCTCTAAGAGCCACGTAATTAACTCGGCCAATAAGACAGTTGGCAGGCAGGCGCGGCGCGGTGATGGAACGTTTGGCGAGCGCGTACCGAATGTTCCTCCCACTAACGTGCCGGGAATTTCCGTCGCGTTCGGACAGGTCGCCACGTTAGAGATCGGTACCGAAGTCAAGGTACTTGCCAAAGCAATGCGCAAGCAGCTCGACCGAGTGTGTACCGACCTGGCCAATCAAGCCGCGGAGTTCCGCAAGCATGGCGGCCGCCCTATTTGCGTTGCAGTTGTGGGCGTGAATCGCTCGGATTCATACATCAGTTATGAAGGAAGACGAGCGTTTGCCACTGATGGAAAGAAGTACCCTCACCCTAAGCAAGAGGCTGATCAGGTTGAGCAGGATCTATGGCATAGGGTTAGGCGGAATTTTGACGAGTTTGTCCTGTTGCGCTTCCGGGCCACCAATAAGCGTCCGTATACCTTTGCCTGGGTAGATCAAACACACACGCAAACAGAGTACGGAGCATCGCTCGTTCGGATTTCGATCGAGTACGAGTCCAGGTTTTGACCACAAGCGCGACGCTTTGGCGCCGCGCGCTTCTCGTAGGCGGCTGGCTATATGTCGCGGCGCTCGTCTGGCTGTCGCTCACGCCCTCACCGCCCGAACCCGGCTTCGCCTTCGGCGACAAGGTGGGTCATTTCCTCGCCTACGCCGCACTGATGTTCTGGTTCAGCTATCACAGCGATCGCCACGGGGTTGGCAAGCGGGTTCATCTTCGCCTTCGCGTAGATCCAGTACGCGCCCTGATAGGCCAGCAGCGTCACCGTCAGGCCGAGGAGCGGCGTGGCCGCCAGGTAGACCCAGATCTCGGTGAACTTGCCGCTCATTTCTGCAGCGCCCGCATAACCAGCGCAGTCACCCCGATGGTGATCACGGTGCTCGCCACCAGCGCCACGGCGATCGGCAGCCATTCCGCGCCCAGGCGCTGGAAGTGCAGCAGCACGCCCACCCCCGCAGGCACGAAGAGCAGCGACAGATGCGACAGCAGCCCCTGGCAGGTATCGCGCAGCCACTGCGGCGCCGCGCCGCGCGCCACCAGCGTCACGAACAGCAGCAGCATGCCCACCACCGGCCCCGGCACCGGCAGGCCGGTGAGGTACACCAGCAGCTCGCCGATCAGCTGGTAGACCAGCAGCAGTGTGAACGCGCCGAGCATGCCGGGGGAATCTTACGATAGGCTCGCGGCGTGAGCACGGCGGCGCTTGCCGGCCTCGCACTCTTCTTTCCGCTGGTGATGCTGATGCAGGTGCTCTCGGCCGGCGCCATGGGCGGCGGCGTGTCCTCGGCGCTGGGAGGGCTAGCACGTAGGGTGGGCCACTGGCCCACCCTACCCGCGCAAGAAATCGATGAGCGCGTCGAGTACGGCGTCGGGCGACTCGGCCATCAGCGAATGCCCGGAGGCCGCGAGCTGCACGACCTGCGCGCCCGCCACGGTCTCTGCGAAGGCAAGACCGGCCTTCGCGGGCGTCATCTGATCGCGCCTGCCGAGGACGAAGAGCACGGGGCATTTCACCTTCGCCGCCGCCGCTTCGCCGCCCGCGTACTCGTGACAGGCCTTGAGGTCGTTGTAGAGCACGCCGGGCGCGAGGCGCGCCAGGCGCGCAAGCGTATCGCCGTGCATCCACATGCCGGGATTGGGGTTGCCGCCGAGCGCGACCTGCTGCGCGTGACCCCAGATGTTGAGCATGTCGTACGCGTCCTGGCGGTTCTCCTGCGCCGCGTTCAGGAAGACGGCCGTCACCGTCATCGGGTAGGCGGTGCCGAGCAGCGCGATCTTCTCGATACGTTCGGGATGGCGCGCCGCGCATTCCAGTGCGACGAGCGAGCCCAAGGAATGGCCGACCATGCTCGCTTTTCGCACCTGCGCGGCATCGAGAAGCCGCAGCACCCAGTCGGCCATCTCCGTCACGGAGCCGAGCGGCGGGCCCTCGGAGCGGCCGTGCGCGGGAAAGTCGAGCGCGAGCACGTTGCGGCCGTGATAGCCGAAGTAGCGGCTCTGCAGCCCGAACCACGAATGCTCCAGCCCGGCGCCGTGCGCGAACACGACCGTCGGCTTCGCCGCATCGAGCGCGTGCGCTGCCGTATAGGCGAACGCCTGGCGCCCGTCGACGGTGAAATTCACTTCCGGGCGGCCCGCAGGCCGCGCGCCAGATCCTCGATCAGGTCCTCGGCATCCTCCAGCCCGACCGACAGGCGCACCGTGCCCGGGCCGATGCCGGCCTTCGTCAAGTCCGCGTCCGTCATGCGGTAGTGCGTGGTGCTCGCCGGGTGGATGACGAGCGACTTCGCGTCGCCGACGTTGGCGAGGTGCGAAAAGACGCGCAGCGATTCGATGAAGCGCTTGCCCGCCTCGCGCCCGCCTCGCAGGTCGAAGGAGAAGACGGCGCCGCAGCCTTTCGGCAGGAGTTTCTTCGCCAGCGCATGGTCCGGGTGCTCGGGCAGCTCCGGATACAGGACCTTGTCGACGGCGGAATTCGAGACGAGGAAATTCACGATCTTGCGCGTGCTCGCGACGTGTCGCGGCATGCGCAGGTGCAAGGTCTCGATGCCCTGCAGGATGTGGAACGCCGTCATCGGCGCCATGCAGGCACCGAAGTCCCTGAGGCCCTCGCGCCGCGCGCGCAGCAGGAACGCGCGCGTGCCCGACTCCTCCTCGAAGTCCATGTCGTGGAAGCCCGCGTAGGGCGCGGTGAGCTGCGGGAACTTGCCGCTGTTCTCCCAGTCGAAGCGGCCCGAGTCGACGAGCACGCCGCCGATCGCCACGCCGTGGCCGCCGAGGAACTTGGTCGCCGAGTGGTACAGCAGGTCCGCGCCGTGCGCGAAGGGCTGCATCAGGTACGGCGTGGTGAAGGTCGCGTCGACCAACAACGGCAGCCCCGCCTCGTGCGCCACCTTCGCCACCGCCGGAAAGTCGAGGACCTCGAGTCCCGGGTTGCCGAGCGTCTCGCCGAACAGCAGGCGCGTCTCGGGCCGGATCGCCTTGCGGAAGTTCTCCGGCGTGCCCGGGGCGACGAACGTGGTGTCGATGCCGAAGCGCTTCAGCGTGTAGCCGAGGAGGTTGTGCGAGCCGCCGTACAGCGAGTTCGACGCCACGATGTGGCTGCCGGCGTCCATGAGCGTCGCCACCGCGAGGTGCAGCGCCGCCTGCCCCGAGGCCGTGGCGATGGCGCCGACGCCGCCTTCGAGCGCCGCCATGCGCTCCTCCAGCACCGCCACCGTGGGATTGGAGATGCGCGAGTACACGTGACCCGCGCGCTCCATGTTGAAGAGCGACGCGGCGTGCTCGCTGTCGCGAAACACGTAGGACGTGGTGGCGTAGATCGGCACCGCGCGGGCGCCGTTGGTCGCGTCGGGCGACTGGCCGGCGTGCAGCGCGAGCGTGTCGAAGCCGGGGTACTTGGGCCCTGCCGCCACCTAAGTAACTAGTGCAGGTTCTTGCGCGACGGGCGCGTCACGTACTCGAAAGCGCGCTCCTGCGGCTTCACGCCGGAAGACTTCTCCTTCCAGTCGCGCTCGAACAGCTGGTTGACCAGCGTCGCCACCTCGGCGCTCTTTTCCTTGTCGAACTGGCGCTCGAGGATCGCCGTCACGTCTTCGATCATGCAACGGCGCTGCGCCTCGTGGATCGACTGCGCGGTCGGGCCGACGAACAGGAGCTTCGATTCCTGGTCGCCGTTCTCGTGGTACAGAGTCAGGTCGACTTCCACCGCCTCGTAGCAGTACGGCCCCAGGTTCTCGAGCGAGGCGTCGAGCGCGGCGTAGAAGCTGCGGCCGATCTCGCCCGTCCAGCACACGAGCAGCATCAGCTCCTTCTCGTCGAAGCGCAGGCCGGGCTCGTCGGCTTCCAGGCTCTTCACGTCGGCGAGCGCCTCGGCGTCCAGGTACTCGAGCCAGGGCGCGAGCGCCTGCTCAATTTGCTTGCGGGAGACCCCTTCGAGCATGGGGATGTCGGCGTGGACGTGGACTTCGAGCCGCATGGGACGAAACCTCACAGAACGGGCGTGCAGTTTATCACGTGACGGGCCCAACTTTCGGCCCGCTCAGGCGTCAAATACACGCATGAGCGCGCTCAACATCCTCTACGACAGCGAGAACTACTGCGTGGCCGAGTTCGGTGCCAGCATGGGCATCGAGCTCGTCGACAAGCAGGCGCGGCGCAGCGGCTTTCTCGAGGGCCCGGTGGCGGCGCGCTTGCGGGCCAGCATGGCGCAGCTGTGCGCGGCGGAGCACGGCGAGGAGGCGGTGGACGACTTCCTCTGCACCTACGAGGCGCTGCTCACCAACAACCTGCGCCTGCATTGAGCCGCTAGAATCCGCACCGATGGTGCGGCCGGATTACGCGGGCGGCGGATTCGTCAATCTCATCGCCTCGATCGTCGAGGCCTGCGGCGGCCCTCCGCGCCATGCGCCGCTGGCGGCGCTGCCGGCCGGCGAGCTCGCCGCGGCGCGCAACATCGTCCTGCTGATCGTCGATGGACTGGGCGACCGGTACCTTGCCCGCGAAGGCGCGGGTGGCGCGCTGCACGCGCGGCGGCGCGGCTCGCTCACCTCGGTCTTTCCCTCGACCACGGCGAGCGCCATCACCACCTCCTACACGGGCTGGACGCCGCTCGAGCACGGCCTCACGGGCTGGTTCACGCTCTTCGGCGAGGCGGGCTGCGTGGGCTTGCCGCTGCCGTTCCAGCGCCGCGGCGAGAAGACGGCCCTCGACATCGAGCCGTCGCGCCTGTACCGCGCCGCGTCGCTCTTCGACGGCCTCGCGCGCCGCTCGATCGTGGTGTCCTTCCGGCCGATCGTCGACTCGACCTACAACCGGCACCACTGCGGCCGCGCCGAGCGGCGCGCCTACGACAAGCTCGAGGGGCTGATCGAGGAGACCGTGGCGGCCGTGAAATCCTCGACCGGGCCGAAGTTCATCTACGCCTACTGGCCCGAATTCGACGCCCTGTCGCATCGCTTCGGCAACGGCGGCCCCGAGGCGCGCGCGCAGTTCGGCGCCATCGACGCCGCTTTCGCCGAGCTGATGGCGCGCCTTGCCGGGACCGATACCGTGGTCGTGGCGACCGCCGACCACGGCTTCGTCGACAGCGTCGGCGCGGACGCGCTCGATTTCGCTGACGCGCCCGGCCTCGCGGCCCTGCTGCGCTATCCTCTGTGCGGCGAGAGCCGCATCGCCTTCTGCCACGTGCAGGCGGGGCGCGTGGCCGAGTTCACGGCGCGCGCGCGCGAGTGGCTCGGCGAGCGCGCGCGCGTATGCGCGAGCGCCGAGCTCGTCGACGAGGGCTGGTTCGGCCGCGGCGACGCGCACCCGCGCCTCGCCGAGCGCGTGGGCGAGGTGGCGCTGCTAATGCACGGCCGCGCGACGGTGAAGGACTGGACGCCCGGCGAGCAACGCCACCGCCACGTCGGCCACCACGGCGGCGCGAGCGCGGACGAAATGCTGATTCCACTCATCGTGGGGAGCGCATGAAAGCAAAGACCAACGGCATCGACACCAGCTACGAGCTGCACGGCAAGGAAGGCGCGCCGTGGCTCGTCCTCAGCCACTCGCTCGCCTGCAGCGTGCGCATGTGGGACCCGCAGATCGCGGCGTTGAAAGCGAGCTACCGCATCCTCGCCCACGACACGCGCGGGCATGGCGCGAGCGAGGCGCCGGAGGGCGCTTACACGCTCGAGATGCTGGCCGACGACCTGAAGGCGTTGCTCGACGCGCTCGGCGTGAAGAGCCCGCACTACTGCGGTCTTTCCATGGGCGGCATGATCGGCCAGACCTTCGCGCTGAAGTATCCCGGCGTGTTCAAGACGCTGATACTTGCCGACACCACCAGCCGCTATCCGGCCGAAGCCTGGCCGCTGTGGCAGGGGCGCATCAAGATCGCCGAGGAAAAGGGCATGGCGCCGCTCGTGCAGCCGACGCTCGAGCGCTGGTTCACCGAAGCCTTCCGCAAGTCCAATCCCGAGCCCGTGGCGGCGATCGCCAGGCTCATCGCGTCCACGCCGGTGGCCGGGTATGCCGGCTGTTGCCACGCCATACCGAAGATCAACCTGACGGCGCGCCTCAAGGAGATCAAGGCGCCGATCCTGGTGATCTGCGGCGACCAGGATCCCGGCACGCCGCCGGCGATGTCGAAGGAGATCCACGACAACGCGCCGGGCTCCAGGCTCGTCATGATTGCGCAGGCGGCGCACCTTTCAAACCTGGAGCAGCCGCCGGCGTTCACCAGAGCGATGCGGGAGTTCCTCGCCGCGCACTGAGCCGGGCGCTCGTTATAATTACACCGCCGTTGCGCAGCCGGGAGGCAGACCATGTCCCAGCATGTCGATTCGCGCCGCATCACCGTGCCCGAAATCCGCGCGCGCAAGGGCGCAGGCAAGATCGTCTGTCTGACCGCCTACACCGCGCCGATGGCGGCGATCCTCGACCCGCATGTCGATCTGCTGCTCGTCGGCGACTCTCTCGGCATGGTGATCCACGGGCTGCCGAACACCGTCGGCGTGACGCTCGAGATGATGATCCTGCACGGGCAGGCGGTGATGCGCGCCGCGTCCCACGCGCTGGTCGTGGTCGACCTGCCCTTCGGCACCTACGAGTCCGGACGCGAGCCGGCGTTCGCATCGGCCGCCCGCATCATGCGCGAAACCGGCTGCCAGGCGGTGAAGGTCGAGGCCTGCGACGGCATCGCCGAAACGATCGCCTTCCTGACACGGCGCGGCATCCCGGTGGTCGGTCATGTCGGCCTGCGGCCGCAGGCGGTCAACGTCGAGGGCGGTTTCAAGGCCAAGGGCCGCACTGCGGCGGAGCGCGCACGGGTGCTCGCCGAGGCGCGCGAAACCGATCAGGCCGGGGCCTTCGCCATTGTCGTCGAGGGCGTGGCGCCCGACCTCGCGGACGAGATCACACAGAAGGTCGCGGCGCCGACCATCGGCATCGGCGCGTCGCCGAAATGCGACGGCCAGATCCTGGTCACCGACGACATGATCGGGCTGTTCGAGTGGACGCCCAAATTCGTCCGTCGCTACGGCGATCTGCGCGATGTCGTATCGCAGGCGGTGGCGCGTTACGCCGCCGACGTGCGCAGCGGCGCGTTCCCCGGGCATGCGGAACTCTATACGCTGAAGGCGGGATAACCCCGCCTGCGAACGCCGCTGCGCCGGGCTCGGGCTGCAGCCGCCTAGCGGCCGATGCCCTGGATGCCCCGCTCGAGGATCTCGCGCGACTGCTCGAGCACCGCCGCGCGCCACTTCGGATCCGACGGGTAAAAGGTCTCGCAGAACTGCTCGTGCACCTTGCGCGCGAGCGCCGGATGCTTCGCGCCATGGTATTTCAGCCAGCGCCCCGCCATGTTGGCGCGCTGGATTTTCTTGCGCTCGAGCGTGCCGAACTCGACCACGATGCAGGTCACCTCTGCCTTCGGCAGCATCGCCGCGAAGGCGTCGATCAGCACGCCTTGGTAGTCGGCAAGCGCCTTGTGCGTGACGCCGGCGAGGTTCACCGCGCGCTCGCCCCACCAGTCGCGCGCGCGCTTTCTCGCCGCCGAGCCCTCGGGGTGGAAGCAAAGGTAGATGTGCTCCATCCACGGCCCGATGCCGGTGTGGAAATCGATGATTGCGGCGTGCTTCGCGTGCGCCACGTGCTTCACCACCGCCTCGCGGAACGCGTAGTTCGCCCACTGCTCGCGCTGCCCACCGAAGTAGATGCCGTCGGCATGCGAGAACTGCCCGCCGTTGAACGCCGTGGAGAACGCCTTTTCGCCGATGCGCGCGCGCAGCTCGTCGAGCTGCCGGAACAGCTCGGCCTGCGCGGCGTCGTCCCAGGCCTCCGGCGTCACGATCGGATGCACCTCGGCGTAGCCCGGGTTCTGCGGATAAGGCTTGCCGTGGTCGACGAAATTGCGGTTCAGGTCCACGTTCTCCTCGGTACCGCGCGCCTTCCACGCGAAGCCCCAGGGGTTGTGCGCGTGGAAGAACACCATCGCCGTGCGCTTGGGCAGGCGCCGCACCCAGCCCGAGGCGAGCCACGCGGTCTGCGCGGCGGAGCCGGAGAAGCCCTCGATGCCGTGCGTGCCGCTGCCCGCGACCAGCACGCGCTCGGCGTCCTCCGGCCCCGCCACCGCCACGTCGAGGCACAAGGGTTCCCCGTCGGGACCTTTCAACGTCGGATGGCGGAATTCGTAGACCATGGCGCCCGTGGCGCGTGCCGTGTCGATGAACTTGGCGCGCGCCTCGGCGTACGAATCCGAAAAGGCCGAGAGGTCAGCCATCGATGCCCTTCCAGCGCGCGAGCTTCGCCGAATGGATGCCGAACAGGTCGAGCACGCGGCGCACGGTGTGGTCGACGAGGTCCTGGATCGACTTCGGCCTGGCGTAGAACGCCGGCACCGGCGGAAACACGATGCCGCCCATTTCGGTGACCTGCACCATGTTCCTGAGGTGCGCGAGGTTGAGCGGCGCCTCGCGCGGCAGGAGGACGAGCCGCCGCCGTTCCTTCAGCACCACGTCGGCGGCGCGCGACACGAGGTCGTCGGCGTGCGCGTGCGCCACGGCGGCCAATGTCTTCATGGAGCATGGCGCTATGATCATGCCCTCGGTGAGGAACGAGCCGCTGGCGATCGCCGCGCCGATGTCCTTCGGGTGGTAGCACTGGTGCGCGAGCCGCTCGATGTCCTTGCGCTTCAGGCCGAGCTCCTGGTGCGCGTTCAGCACCCCCGCGTCGGTGAGCACGAGGTGCGACTCCCAGCCCTGCGTCGCGCGCAGCTCCTCGAGCAGGCGCAGGCCGTAGGCCGTGCCGGTGGCCCCGGTGATGCCGACGATGAGGCGTTTCGCCGCCATGCCCAAGCTTAGCTGATTTGGGCCATTACAATCCGCGCGTGAATCCCCGGCTGCTGCTCGTCGTCTTCTGTCCGTTCGCCGCCGGCTTCTACCTCTCGTACTTTTTCCGCAACGTCAACGCCGTCATCTCGCGCGACCTGGCGCTCGAATTCTCGCTTTCCAGCGCCGACCTCGGCTTTCTCACCGCCACCTACCTGCTCGCTTTCGCCGCGTTCCAGCTGCCGCTCGGCGTGCTGCTCGATCGCTACGGGCCGCGCCGAGTGCTGGCGGCACTGATCTGCGTCGCCAGCGCGGGCGCCCTGGTGTTCGCGCTGGCGCAGGATTTCGTCATGCTCTCGATCGGGCGCGCGCTCATCGGCCTCGGGGTGTCGGGCTGCCTGATGGGCGCCATCAAGGCGTTCACGCTCTGGTTTCCGCTCTCGCGCCTCGCGACCCTGAACGGCCTGTACCTTGCCGTTGGCGGCCTGGGCGGGCTCTCGGCTACCGCTCCGGCGGAGGCGTTTCTCGGGCCGTTCGGCTGGCGTGCGCTGTTCCATGCGCTCGCCGCCGCCTCCCTGGGCGTGGCGGCGCTCATCTTCCTGCTGGTGCCGGAGAGGCCGCTGCCCGGGCACGGCCAGACGCTGCGGACGCAGATCGCCGGCTTCGGCAGG
>JBBDXL010000200.1:0-18251 GCA_040902335.1 Burkholderiales bacterium | reverse complement strand
GCCGCTGCCCGGGCACGGCCAGACGCTGCGGACGCAGATCGCCGGCTTCGGCAGGATCTTCTCCTCCATTTCCTTCTGGCGCATCGCCCTGCCGCTCGTCGTCTGCCACGCCGGCTACCAGGCGCTGCAGGGCCTGTGGCTGGCGCCATGGCTCTACGACATTGCCGGGCAGACGCGCGCCGCGGTGGCGAACTACCTGCTCGTCACGGCGATCGCCTACACCGTAGGCTCGGTGTTCTTTGGCGTCACCGGCGACCGTCTCGCCGGCGTTGGCGTGTCGCGCATGACGGTGTACAAGGCGGGCCTCGCCGTCTCGGTCGCGATGTTCGGGCTGCTGGCTGCGGGCGTGCAGACGGGGCTCGGCGCGATCCTTGCCGTATACGGCTTCACGGCGATCTCCGCGGCGCTCGCCTACGCCCTGTTCACGCCGCTTTTCCCGCCCGACATGACCGGGCGGGTGAACACGGCATCGAACGTGCTGATGTTCGGGACCTCATTCCTCTTCCAGTGGGGCATCGGCGCGGTGCTGCGGCTCTATCCCGCGGCCGACGGCCGCTATGCGCTGGAGGGCTACGCCGCCGCCTTCTGGATCCTCGCTGCGCTGCAGGCGGCGGCGCTGCTGTGGCTGCTGCCGATGCGCCTGAAGCAGTAGACTGCGGCCCGAGGAGAGAACCCCATGTTCGAGACCACCATCGCCGGCAGCCTGCCCAAGCCCTTCTGGCTCGCCGAGACCGACAAGCTCTGGCCCGCGTGGAAGGTCTCGGGCGCGGAACTGGAGAAGGCCAAGCGCGACGCCACGCTTCTGTGGCTGAAGGAGCAGGAGGACGCGGGCATCGACATCGTCTCCGACGGCGAGCAGTCGCGCCAGCATTTCGTGCACGGCTTTCTCGAATTCGTCGAAGGCATCGATTTCGAGCACAAGGTGAAGATGGGCATCCGCGACAACCGCTACGAGGCGATGGTGCCGGTGGTGGTCGGGCCGATCCGCCTCAAGGGCCGCGTGCACCAGGCCGAGGCGCGCCTCGCGCGCGCCCACACGAAGAAGAAGCTGAAGTTCACGCTGCCGGGCCCGATGACCATCGTCGACACCATCGCCGACCGGTACTACGGCGACAAGGTGAAGCTCGCCATGGCGTTCGCGGAACTGCTCAACCAGGAGGCGCGCGCGCTGGAAAAAGACGGCGTCGACGTGATCCAGTTCGACGAGCCGGCGTTCAACGTCTACATGGACGACGTGAAGAAATGGGGCATCGCGGCGCTCGAGCGCGCGGCCAAGGGCCTGACGTGCACGACCTGCGTGCACATCTGCTACGGCTACGGCATCAAGGCGAATCTCGACTGGAAGCAGACGCTCGGCGGCGAGTGGCGGCAGTATGAGGCCATCTTCCCGGCGCTGGCGAAGAGCAGGATCAAGCAGGTGTCGCTGGAATGCATCCACTCGCACGTGCCGCCGGAGTTGATGAAGCTCCTGAAAGGCAAGGATGTGCTGGTCGGCGTCATCGACGTCGCCTCCGACAAGGTGGAGACGCCGCAGGAAGTGGCGGCGACCATCCGCACGGCGCTCAAGTACGTGCCGCGCAAGCACCTGTTTCCCTGCACCAACTGCGGCATGGCGCCGATGAAGCGCGAGATCGCGCTGGCGAAGCTGAAGGCGCTGGGGGCCGGCGCCGCGCTCGCGCGCAAGCGCAAATAGGGACAGTCCCCATTAACGGCGAGTCGATCCGGGTGGCGGTGCTCGGCGCGGGCGCGGTGGGCTGCTTCTTCGGCGGCATGTTGGCGCGCGTGGGGCACGCGGTCACGCTGATCGGCCGGCCGGTCCACGTGGATGCCTTCAAGGCGACGGGCCTGCATTTCGAGGGCCTGAAGTTCGACGAGCATGTCCCGGTCGAGGCCAGCACCGACGCGGGCGCCGTGCGCGGAGCCCGCTTGATCCTGTTCTGCGTGAAATCCACCGACACAGAGGACGCCGCCGCGCAGATGGCCCCCTTCCTCGATGCCGACGCCCTCGTGGTGAACCTGCAGAACGGCGTCGACAACACCGAGCGCATCCAGGCGCGCGTTGCGCAGCCGGTGATCCCCGCGGTGGTCTACGTGGCCACCGAGATGGCCGGTCCGGGACACCTCAAGCACCATGGCCGCGGCGACCTGGTGATCGGCGAGCTCGGCGCCAAGGTGACGCCCGAAGCGCTGACGCAGGTCAAGGCGTGGTTCGACGCCGCCGGCGTCCCGGTCGCGATCTCGGCCAACGTGGCGGGCGAGCTGTGGGCGAAGCTGGTGGTGAACTGCGCCTACAACGCGCTTTCCGCCATCGCGCAGCTGCCCTACGGCAAGATGATCGAAGGCGCAGGCGTACGGGACGTCATGCGCGACGTGGTCGAGGAGACTCTGGCGGTCGCCAAGGCGAGCGGCGTCGCCATGGCGCCCGGCATGCTCGAGCGCACCTACGCGATCGCCGCGGCGATGCCCACGCAGTACTCCTCCACGGCGCAGGACCTCGCGCGCGGCAAGCCGACGGAAATCGAGCACTTGAACGGCTTTGTCGCGCGCCGCGGCGCGGCCCTCGGCGTGCCGACGCCCGCGAACCGCGCCCTGTACGCCCTGGTGCGGCTGCTCGAATCGGTCAAGCCGGCGAGAGGATGTGGATGACGCGGCTCGCGATCATGTCCTTCACCTTCGCCGCGTAGGCCGCCATGTGCGGCGCGGCGGCGTGCGCCTTGAGCGCGTCCATGCTCTCCCATTTCTCGATGGCGAGGAAGGTGTCGGGACCGTGCCTGGTCTGCATCTGCGGCGCGGGGTCCGCGTCGACGGCCGGACCGTACTCGATGCAGCCCTTCTCGGCGCGCACCGCCGGCACGTTGGCGCGGAAGTGCCGCAGGACAGCGTCGCGTTGTCCGGGCTTGGCGGTAATGACGGCGATGACGTGGATCATCGGTACGGCCTCCTTACCAGGCGATGGCAAACGACGGGAAACATTCGGACTTCGCGCCGCGCGGATCGCAGCCGGCCTCGATGAGGCCTGTATCCGCATCGAACGCGGCGCAGGAGACGAAGCCCTCGGTCCAATCGGGAGCCACGTCCAGATCATGGCCGCGACGGCGCAGCTCGTCCAGCACCGCGGACCCGAAGCGCGGCTCGATGCGCACGCGGTTCGGCTCGCTCGCGTGCGGCGCGAAGAAGCCGGGCGTGTGCTCGGAGGAGAGGCGCGGCGCCTCGATCGCCTCGGGGATCGTCATGCCGAAGGCCGCGCGGCACAGGTAGAACTGCAGCAGCCACTGTCCCTGGTTGTCGCCGCCCATGGTGCCGAACGCCATCCACGGCTTGCCGTTCCTGAACGCCATCGACGGCGTGAGCGTGGTACGCGGGCGCTTGCCGGGGGCGACCACGTTCGGGTGGTGCGCCGGCTCGAGGTAGAAGGTCATCATGCGCACCGAAAGCGGAAAGCCGAGCCGCTCGATCACCTCGGCGGAGGAAATCCACGCGCCGCTCGGCGTGAACGAGGCCATGTTGCCCTTCGCGTCCACGGCATCGACGTGCACCGTGCCCGGACCCCAGTCTTTCGGTGTAAGGCGGTGCTGCCCGGCCAGGAGCGCCGAGCCCTTCCACGCGTCGCCGGGCCGCAGTTCCAGGCTCGCGCGCTGCATGTCGATGAGCGCCGCGCGCTTTTTCGTGTACTCAGGCGCGAGCAGCGTAGCCGCCGGCACCTTCGCCAGCGCCGGGTCGCCGTAATATTGCTCGCGGTCGGCGTAGGCGAGCTTCATCGCTTCCACCAGCAGGTGGCAGTAGTCCGGCGTGCCGAAGCCGATCGACTTCAGGTTGAACAGCCGCATCAGCGCCAGCGTCTGCAGCTCCGCGGGCCCCTGCGACCAGAAGCCGGTCTTGAAGAGCTCGGTGTCGCCGAATCTCAATGATGCGGGCTCCTCGATCCGCGTCTCGAAAGCGGCGAGGTCCTCGCGCGCGAGCAAGCCGTCGCGCTCTTTCGAGAATCTCGCGATCTCGGCGGCGACGTCGCCCTCGTAGAAGGCCTTGAGCGGATCCTTTTCCGCGGCGAGGTACTCGAAGGTGCGCGCGAGCGCCGGATTGCGAAAGAGCGCGCCCACCTCGGGCACCGGCAGGTAGAGCCGGGCGCTCCCCGGCCATTCGGCCGCGAAGCGCTTTGCCAGCGGCGCGATGCCGAACTTGTGCTGGTTGCGCAGGCCCTCCGACACCGGAAAGCCGTTCTTCGCCAGCTCGATCGCGGGCGCGATCACATCGCGCAGCGGCAGCGTTCCCCAGCGCGCGAGCGCCGTCACCAGCGCGCCGAATGCCGCGGGCACCCCGGCGGCGAGGATGCCGGCATCGGGAATGTCGGCAAGGCCGCGCGCGCGGAATGCTTCCGGCGTGGCCTTGGCGGGCGCGGCCATGTTGCCGTTCACGGCGATGACACGCGCTTCGCCCGCGAGGCGCACGAGCATCGGGCACTCGCCGCCGAGGGTGTGCATCTGCGGGTTGACCAGGCCCTCTACGAAGCTCGCGGCCACCGCCGCGTCGATCGCGTTGCCGCCCGCCTTCAGCACGTCGGCCCCGGCGCTCGCCGACAGGTTGCTGTTCGAGGCAACGGCGCCGCGCGTGCCCATGAGCCGCGGGTGGAAGGTCCGGCCCTCGGTGGGGAGAATGCGGTAGGCGCGGCGGCTCATGAAGAGGGGTGGGCGAGGTCGGCGCGCGTGAAGGGGACGTTGACCGCCGCGTCGTTGAAATTCGGTCGCATTCGTCAGCTCGGGAAACGGGCTTCCAGGTCTGCAATTTGCGCTGCATCCAGCGGCCGCGCGTCGCGCCCGCTGAGCAGAAGGTGCAGCTTCGCCGTCTGCTCCATCTCCTCGGCGTTGTAGACCGCGTCCTCCAGCGACTTTCCCGCCACCACCGGCCCGTGATTGGCAAGGAGCACCGCATGATGCCGGCGCGCCTTCTCGCGCACCGCCTCGGCAAGCGCGCGATCGCCCGGACGGTAGTACGGCACGAGCGGCAACCGGCCGATGCGCATCACGTAGTAGGCGGTCAACGGCGGCAGCACGTTCGCGGCGTCGGCGTGCCGCAGGCAGGACACCGCCACGCAGTGCGTGCAGTGCAGGTGCACGATGCCCTGCGCGCTCGCGCGCTCCTCGTACATGGCAAGGTGCAGGAAGCCTTCCTTCGACGGCTGGTCGCCCGAGACGTGGTTGCCCGACCGGTCGAGCTTCGAGATGCGCGCCGGATCGAGCCGGCCGAGGCAGGCGTTGGTCGGCGTCACCAGCAGCCCGTCCGGCAGGCGCACGGAAAGGTTTCCCGAGCTGCCGTGCGCGCCTGCTCGATCGCTTCCGCGCGGCCCTCGGCCCTCGCCGCGGGCGGCGCCGAGGTGTAAATGAGCACCGGCGCGGCGCCGAGCTTCGGCTTCGCCCAGGCAAGCGCGGCGTCGACGTCGAGCCGCGCCGGATCGAGCCGCAGCGACGGGTACTTTGCGCGCGCGGCTTCCACCTGCGCGAGCGTCGCCTCGGAGCAGCTGCCGGAAAGGATCGCCGCGGCGCCATCGACCTTGGGCAGCGCGGCGCCCGGCGCATTCTTCGCGCCCTTCGCCAGGGCACGCGCGATGCCCATGGCGAGCCCCGCGCCGCCGACCGCAAGCGGCATCGCCGCACACACCTCGCCCGCCGCGACGAGGTGCTCGTCGCGGATCGCGTCCACGATCGCGTAGCGGCAGCCTTCCGCGCGCAGCCCCGCGCAGCGCGCGTGCGCCGCCGCCGCACCCGCCTCCACCGCCTCGTAGCCGACCAGCCCGACGCGCCCCGGCGTTTGCGCGCCCAGCACGCGCACCAGGTTCGAGTCGGTCATCGGCGTGAGCGGGTGGTTGCGCATGCCCGATTCGGCGAGCGGCACGCTGCCGACGAAGAGATTGCCGAGGTAGACCGTGCGCTGGTTGCGCGGGTAAGCGGGGGTCGCGAGCGCGAAATCCGCGCCGAGCCCGGCGAGCAGCGCATCGGCCACCGGCCCGATATTGCCGCGCGGCGTGGAATCGAAGGTCGAGCAGACCTTGAAGTAGACGTGGCTCGCCATCGCGCGCCGCAGCCACGCGAGCGCCTGCAGGGACCATTCGACCGCCTCCGCGGGCGGGTTGGTGCGCGATTTCAGCGCCACCACCACCGCGTCGGCGTCCGGCGCGGCGAGTCCCGCCTCGGGCACGCCGTTCACCTGCACCACCGAGAGCCCCTCGCGCGCGAGCGTCACGCCGAGGTCGGTGGCGCCGGTCAGATCGTCCGCGATGCAGCCGAGCAGCATGGCCGCAATCTAGCGCAATTGCGCCGGCGCAGCGCCGGCGAATGCGATCCTCCAGCCCCGCTAGCGCGCGCCCTTCGCCTCGTACTCGCGGATCGCTTTTTTCAGGCTGCTGTACTCCTCGCAGCCGAAAAAGCAGATGCGGTCGAGCTGCGTCAGGTGCTCGCGCGCTTTCGGCACGTTGCCCACCATCAGGTAAGCCTCGCCGATGTACTCGTGCGCGCCGCGGTGCTTGGGCGCGAGGCGCAGGGCCTCGTGGTAGTGCTTGAACACCAGGTCCATGTTCGGATTGGGTCCCTTGCGCACGGCGTAGGCGTAGAGGTTGTGGTAATCGGGGTTCGCCGGAGTCTTGGCGAGGGCGTCGCGCAACAGGGCCGCGGCCGCCGTGAAGTCCTGGCGCGAGGTCGCCTCCCGCGCCTGCTGCAGCACGGGGTCCGCCGCTGCCGCCGCGGCGGCGGAATCGTCCGCCGCCTGCAGCGCCATTGGCAATGCGAGCAGCGTTATGATTAACGGGCGAATGGCTGCTTTGACGTGTTTGCGTTCCATGTTCCGAATCCCGCTCCTGACCGTCGCGTTCGCGCTAACACTTGCCGCGGGCGGCGCATTCCCGGCGCCCCCCGCGTCGCGCGACGAGGCGCTCGCCGCCCTCGAGCACCCGGTCACGGAGCGCCGCGCCGAGGCCGTGGTCTGGGTCGCCAACCACGGGCGCATGGATGATACCGGACTGCTCATGAAGCGCCTGCACGACGAAAGCCCCTTCGTGCGCGGCTACGCCGAGCAGGGGCTGTGGCTGCTGTGGAGCCGCTCCGGCGACGCGGAAATCGACCGCGTCATGGCACGCGGCGTGGAGGAAATGCAATCCGGGCACTACGACGAGGCGGTGGCGACGTTCAGCGAGGTGATCCGACGGCGGCCCGACTTCGCCGAGGGCTGGAACAAGCGCGCGACGGCGCTCTACCTGGCGGGCGCGTACCGCCGCTCGCTCGCCGACTGCGACGAGGTGCTGAAGCGCAACCCGCAGCATTTCGGCGCGCTCTCGGGCTACGGCCAGATCTACTTCCAGCTGGGCGAGCTCGGCAAGGCGATCGAATGGTGGCGCCGCGCGCTGGACGCGAACCCCAACATGCTCGGCGTCGAGATCAGCATCCGGCGCGCCGAGGAGCTGCTGCGCGAGAAGCGCGGCCGCAGCACCTAAAGGAGGCCCTGGCCGTGAATGCCGACGAATTGCGGGCGCGGCAGGCGCCGATCAAGGAACGCTACCGCGCCGATGCCGAATCCGCGGCGGTCACGCTGCGCGGGCAGCTCGACAAGTTGCTGCAGCTCACCGAGCGCTATTGCGTCGTGTACCAGACGCTGCGCAGCGCGCCCCCCATCACGATCGAGCTGAAAACGTAGCGAGCAGCACTTGCACCCGGCCGCGGTCGACTAGACGTAGTCCTCGGCGGCCGCGTCGGCGTCCACCGGCGCGCCGGCGACATCGCCCTGCATGCAGTCGCAGCCGTGCGCGGCGAGCAGCTCGCGCTGCGCCGGCGTGTCCACGCCTTCGGCCACCACCGTGAGGCCGAGCGCGTGGGCGAGCCCGACGATGCCGCCGACAAGCGCCGCGGCGCGCTCGTCCCCGGGCGCCTCGGCGATCAGCGTGCGGTCGATCTTCAGCCGGTCCACCGGGAAGCGGCGCAGGGCGGCCAGGCTCGAGCTGCCCGCGCCGAAATCGTCGATGGCGAGCGCCACGCCCAGCTCCTTCAGCTTCCTCAGCGTGCTCGCCGCCACGTCGGTCTGCTGCAGGAGCACCGCCTCGCCGATCTCGAGCGCCAGCAGGCGCGGCGGCAGGCCGGTCTCGGCGAGCGTGCGGCGCACCAGCTCGATCAGTCCCGGATCGTTGAACTGGCGCGCCGACAGGTTCACCGCCACCTGCACGTCGTGCTCGACGCCGATGAACGTGCACCAGCGGCAGGCCTCGCGCAGCGCCCAGCCGCCGATGCCCAGGATGAGGCCGGTCTCCTCCGCCAGGGCGGCAAGGTCGGCGCTCGGCACCAGCCCGGTGCGCGGATGCTGCCAGCGCACGAGCGCCTCGTGCGCCACCACCGCGCGGTCTTTCAGCGCGGCGATCGGCTGGTAGTGCAGCAGCAGCTCGCCGAGCCGCACCGCGCGGCGCAGGTCCCCCTCCAGCGCGAGGCGGCGCGCCGCCGTCTGGTTCATCTGCTCGGTGAAGAACTGGTAGTTGGCGCGCCCGGATTCCTTGGCGTGATACATCGCCGCGTCGGCGTTGCGGATCAGCATGCCGGCGTCGCGCCCGTCCTCCGGGAACACGGCAATGCCGATCGAAGGCGTGACCGTGAGCTCGCGGTCGGCGGCCTGCACCGGCAATGACAGCGTCTCGATGATCTTGGCGGCGACGTTGGCGGCGTCGGTCGAACGCTTCGATTCCGGCAGCACCACTACGAACTCGTCGCCGCCGATGCGGCACACTGTGTCGCCGACGCGCAGCTGCTTCACCAGGCGCTGCGCCACCTCCTTCAACACCAGGTCGCCGACCGTATGGCCGAGCGAATCGTTGATCGCCTTGAAGCGGTCGAGGTCGACGAACATCACCGCGGTCTGCTTGCGGTTGCGCTGGCTGAGCGCGAGCGCCTGGGTGAGGCGGTCTTCGAGGAGCCGCCGGTTGGGAAGCCCGGTGAGCGCGTCGTGGTCGGCGAGGTGCTGGGCGCGCTCCTGCGCGTCGCGCAGCTCGCTCGTGCGCTCGGCCACCATGCGCTCGAGGCCTTCGCGCGCCGCGTGCTCGGCGGAAATATCGTCGTAGATCCAGATCGAGCCCTCGAGCGGCTGCGCCGGGTCGATCGCCCGGCCCACGACCTTGCACCAGATCAGGCTGCCGTCCTTGTGGCGCAGCTGGCGCTCCTCGGTATAGGTGTCGCCGCGCGTCAGGACCTCGTAGCTGATGCGGCCCACTTCCTCGAAGGCTGCGCGCGACTGGTAAATCAGCTCGGTGGTCTTGCCGATCAGCTCGCCCGGCGCGTAGCCGAGCATCTCCTCCATGCGCGGATTGCAGCGCTGGATCGCGCGCTCGCGCAGGAACGTGATGCCGATGGTCGCGTTATCGAGGATCAGCGCCTGCTCGGCGAGCGCGCGGCGCACCTCCTCCTCGCGGCGCTTCGCCTCGCTGATGTCCTCGAACAGCCATACGGCGCCGCGCGCCGCGTCGCCGGGCTGCACGGCGCGGCCCGAGAGCCGGCACCAGAAGCCGGTGCTGTCGCGCCGGCGCAGCCACTGCTCGCGCGAGTGCGTCGCGCCGCGGTTGAGCGCGTCGTAATTCGCCGCCGCCTGCTCGAACTCCTGGTCGGTGAAGTAGAGCTGCCGCGCGGACATGCCGTTGGCCTCGCCGGGCTCGTAGCCGAACAGCTCCTCGAAGCGCCGGTTGCAGCGCATGATCTTGCGCTCGTGCGTGACCGCGATGCCGACGACGACGTTGTTGAGCAGCGCCTCCTGCTCGGCGAGCAGGCGCTGCATTTCCGCTTCGGCGCGGCGCTGATCGGTGATGTCCTCGTTGATCCATACGGAGCCTTTGTGCGGCTCCGACGGGTCGATGGCGCGGCCGACGGTGCGGACCCACATCACGCTGCCATCCTTGCGCCGCCGGCGCGCGGTCTCCTCGTGCGGCAGGCCCTTGCGGAACTGCGCGTACGCCTCGTCGAGCCTGCGATATTCGGTCTCGTCGATGAACAACTGCGCGGTGGAATTGCCCTTGAGCTCGCCCGGCGCGTAGCCGTACATCTGCTCGAAGCGCGCATTGCAGCGCACCACGCGCCGGTCGCGCAGGAACACGATGCCCACCGAGGCGGTCTCGAAAATGATCTCCTGCTCCCGCAGCAGCCGCGCCACCTCGTCGCCGTGGCGCCGCGCCTGGGTGACGTCGTCGACGATCCACACCGTGCCGCGGCGCGCGTCGCTGGGGCCGATGGACTTGGCGATCATGCGGGCGAGGAAGGTGGACCCGTCCTTGCGCTTCACCTCCCAGTCGAGGTCGAGCTGCTTGCCCGCCGAGAGCACCGGCACGGCGATGCGCCCGAGCGCTTCGTAGCTCTCCGTCGACGGGTACACCACCTCGCCCGGCTGGCCGATCAGCTCGTCGGCCTCCCAGCCGAAGAGCTCGGCGAACTTCGGGTTACACAGGAAGAACTTGCGGTCGCGCGTGAAGGCGATGCCGATCCAGGCGTTGGCGAGCACCGCCTCGTACTCGAGCTGCGTGAAGCGCGTGCGGCCGGCGTAGCTTGCCGGCGGCTGCTCGAGGCTTCCCTCGGTGACGTGGCGGTCGTTCATCGCGCCTCGGCCAGCACCTGGAAGTCGCGCGCGTAGCCACGCAGGCGCCGCACCGCGTGCTGCCGTTGCCCGGGGCTCAACGACCGCTCCAGATCGGCAAGCAGGCCGATGAAGTCCTGCATCGCAGCGCGGTTCGCAGCGGCGAAGCCGGGGTCGCGGCCGCGCTCCCAGTGCGCCGCCCAGTCGCCCACGCGCCCGGCGCTCGCGCCCGCGCGCAGCATGGCGAGGAGCTCCGCCTGCAGGCGGCGGCGGTCGCGGTCGCGCCCCTCGGCATTGAGCGGCGCGCTCTCGCTGTACTGCCGGATACGCTCGCGTTGCGCATCGTTCAGCTCTCCCAGCCAGTCCTCGAGCACCTCCACGATGCGCCAGTAGCGGCGCTCGCGGCGCTGCGCGGGCGTACCCGCGAGCCAGCGCTCGGCGTACTTGCGGTTCTCCTGCGCGAAGCGCTCCTCGAGGTGGGCGATCTGCACCGGCGTCAGGCGGTCGAGGAAGTCGCCCAGCTCGGCGCCCGCGCGCCGCAGTCCCGCGCGCGACTGCTCGCGTATGGCATCGTAACCCCAAACCAGATCGTCCCGCGACGCGCCGCGCTCGAGCCGCGACACCCCCTCCCCGGCCAGGCGCGCATACCGCGGCAGGGCCTCGGTGCGGTGCCAGGCGAGAAAAGCATCGACGCGGGCATCGAGCTCCCTCGTCTGCCCGGAATCCAGGTCGAGGTAGCGGCCCGCCTGCCAGCGCAGCCAGGTGTCGGCGTTGTTGTAGGCGAAGCCGACCGCGCTGCAGCCGGCGGCCAGCGCGAGGAGGAGAACTGCCGCGAGCCGCGCGCTCACCAGTAGGTCTCCACCGTGATGTGGCCCGGCGCGCGGCGGCGGTGCTTGCGCATGCCGCGCTCCTCGAGCACGGCGGTGACGTCGGTCACCATGGCCGGATTGCCGCACAGCATGACCTGCGAGCGCGCGGCGCTGAGCTCGGCCTGCGCCGCGCGTTCGAGCTGGCCGTCGCGGATCGCCTCGGGCACGCGCCCCGCGAGCGCGCCCTCCACCGCCTCGCGACTGGCGAAGGCGACGAAACCGAACTGCGCGCCGCGCTCACGCGCGATGCCGCCGATCATGTCGCGGTAGGCCTGATCGGCGGCGGTGCGCGTCGCATGTACCAGCGTCACCCTGGCGAAGCGCCGCCAGGGCTCGTCCGTGCGCAGGATGGACAGGAACGGCCCGAGCCCGGTGCCGGTGGAGATCAGCCACAGGTTCTCGGCCTCCGGCACCTCGCGCAGCACGAGAAAGCCCGCCGGGTTCGGCGCCACGTGCACCGCGTCGCCGGCGCCGAGCGCGGCGAGGCGCGGCGACAGCGGGCCCGCCTGCACCACGTTGTAGTAGAACTCGAGCGGCTCGGCGCCCGGGGCGTTGACGAGGGAATACGGCCGCGCGATGCGCTCGCCGCCGATGTCCAGCGCGATCTTGGTGAACTGGCCGGCGGTGAACGGGCCGAACGGCGCCCGGACCTGCAGGCTGCACAGCCGGTCGGTCCAGCGCGTCTGGCCGACCACCCGGCCTTCGAGCCACTTGCTCATACCGTCGGCGCGAGCCGCGGCGGATTGCGCCGCGGGTTGAGGACGTTCCCGCCCGGGTAATCGAGCGGCAGCGACAGGCAGAATGTGATCCCTTCCCTCACTTCGGCCGCGCCCTGCAGCACCTTCTCGCGCGTCACGTAGTTCATGCGCCCGCGCTGGTCGTCGGGGCCGAACTCGCCCCAGTTGGAATTCGGGGGCTTGTGCTTCCAGCGCTGCGCCATGTCAGAAGTAATGCCGGCTTATCGTTTCCGCCACCATCGCCGGCTTGTCTTCGCCTTGTCGTTCAACGGTCACGCTCCAGGTGGTCTGCACGCCGCCGTCCAGCTTCTCGTACTTCGCCAGCGTGAAGCGGCCGCGGATCTTCGCGCCCGCCGGCACCGGCGAAGTGAAGCGCACCTTGTTGAGGCCGTAGTTGACGCCCATCTTGCGGTCGGAGAATTCAAACGTCGACTCGATCAGCTTCGGCAGCATGGAAAGCGTGAGATAGCCGTGCGCGATGGTGGTGCCGAAATCGGACTGCTTCGCCCTTTCACGGTCGACGTGGATCCACTGGAAATCCTCGGTCGCCCGGGCGAACAGGTCGATCCGCTCCTGCGGCATGTCCACCCAGGGCGAGACGGCGATCTCCTCGCCGACGCGCGCTTCGAGGTCGCGGATCTTCAGCGCCGCTTTCATCGGCCGATTGTAAACGCCTCGATCTCGGCGATGACGCGCTCGGATCGCTCGCGCGCGATCCAGTGCGTCGCCTCGGGCACGCGCACCAGCTTGAGATCGGGAACCAGCGCCTCGAGCCCGTCGAGACAGCCGGTGAGCAGTGCCGGGTCGCGCTCGCCCCACAAGACCAGCGTCGGCACGCGCACGACGAAATCCTCGGGCTTGAGCTGCAGCTTCTGCGGGCCGGGATCGTCCGCGGTCGGCGGGTACAGCGGCGAGGCGCGATAGTAGTTGAGCCCGCCGGTGAGCGCGCCGGGCTGCGACCAGGCCTCGAGCAGCCCCCGGCGGTAGTCCGGGTCAAGGCCGGGGAACCAGGCGAGAAGCCGCGCATAGCCGTTCGCCGAGAGCACGCGCTCGGCCTTGGCGAGCCGGAACAGCGTCATGTAGGCGCTCGCCTCGCGCTGCGCGGGGTTCGCGCACAGCTCGCGCCAGAAGACGTACGGGTGCGGCGAGTTCAGCATCACCAGCCTGGAAAGGCGCTCCGGGTGCGAGATCGCCACGCTCCAGGCCACCGCCCCGCCCCAGTCGTGCGCCACGAGGACGAACTTCTCCTTCGTGTAGCGCGCGGCGAGCGCGAGCACGTCGGCCACCAGGGACTTCACCCGGTAGGCCTCGACGGCGGCGGGCTTGTCCGAGAGGTTGTAGCCGCGCAGGTCGGGCGCGACCGCGCACCAGCCGCGCGCGCCGAAGTATTCGAGCAGCGGCCGCCACATCCCCCAGTACTCGGGAAAGCCGTGCAGAAAGAGAATGAGCGGCCCCGCGCCCGCGCGCGCGACGTGCAGGCGGATGCCGTTCGCCTCGACGGTCTCGTGGACGATGGTCACGAAAAGCGCGAGAAGTCGGGCTTGCGCTTCTCCATGAAGGCGCTGAGCGCCTCCTTCGCCTCGGGCGAGCGCAGGCGCTCGCCGAACAGGCCCAGTTCCTCCTGCATCCGGCCGCGCACCGCCTGCGCCAGGCCGCGCTTCATCAGCTCCTTGGTCATCCTCACCGAGGCGGGCGGGAGCATCGCGAGCGCGAGCGCCGCCTCGCGCGCGCGTTCGAGGAGCTCGGCCTCGGGCACGATCTCGGTGACGATGCCGGCGGCCAGCGCCTTTTCCGCGGTGAACGGGCGGCCAAGAAGCAGCAGCTCGGCGGCGCGCTGGTAGCCGGCGATCATCGGCAGGAGCAGGCTCGAGGCGGCTTCGGGCAGCAGCCCGAGCGGCACGAAGGGCAGCTGGAAGCGGGCGTTCGGCGCGGCGTAGATGAGATCGAAGTGCAGCAGCATGGTGGTGCCCACGCCGACCGCCGGGCCGCCGACCGCGGCGACGATGGGTTTTTTCGCCGCGGCGATGGCACGCAGGAAGCCGGAGGCGGGGGAGGCGCCCGGCTCGCGTTCCAGCTCGAGAAAGTCCTTCACGTCATTGCCCGAGGTGAAGCAGCCGCGCTGGCCGTGGATCAGCACCGCGCGCACCTGCGCGTCGGCATCCGCGTCCATGAGCGCCTTGGCCAGCGCCGCGTACATCTCCGGGCTGAGCGCGTTCTTCTTCTCGGGCCGGTTCAGCTCGATGCGGGCGACGCGCTCCTGCGTCTCGACGATGACGTGGCTCATGCGCCCGGCAGCCGGTAATCCTTGAACTTGTCGCGCAGCGTCAGCTTGGAGAGCTTGCCGGTCGCGGTGTGCGGCAGCTCATCGACGAACACCACGTCGTCGGGCATCCACCACTTGGCGATCTTGCCCTCGTAGAACTTGAGCAGCTCGTCCTTCGTCACCTGCTGCCCGGACTTCTTCACCGCCACGACGAGCGGCCGCTCGTCCCACTTGGGATGGCGGATGCCGATCACCGCGGCTTCCTGCACCGCGGGGTGCGCCACGGCGATGTTTTCCAGGTCGATGGAGCTGATCCACTCGCCGCCCGACTTGATCACGTCCTTCGAACGATCGGTGATCTGCATGTAGCCGTCGGGGTCGATGGTGGCGACGTCGCCGGTCGGGAACCACCCGTCCTTGAGCGGATCGCCGCCTTCGCCCTTCATGTAGCCCGAGGCGATCCAGGGCCCCTTCACCAGCAGGTTGCCGAAGCTCTTGCCGTCCCAGGGCAGCTCTTTGCCCTCCTCGTCGACGATCTTCATCTCCACGCCGAAGATGCCGCGGCCCTGCTTCGCCTGCACGGCGAGCTGCGCCTCCTTGTCGAGCTTCTCCTGCTTCGGCTTGAGCGTGCCCACGGTGCCGAGCGGGCTCATCTCGGTCATGCCCCAGGCGTGGAACACCCGCACCCCGTAGTCCTCCTGGAAGCTGCGGATCATCGCCGGCGGGCAGGCCGAGCCGCCGATCACCGTGCGCTTGAGCGTCGTGAACCTGAGCTTGTTCGCGGCAAGGTGCTGCAGCAGCATCAGCCACACGGTCGGCACGCCCGCCGACATCGTGACGCGCTCCGATTCCATCAGCTCGTAGACGCTCTTGCCGTCGAGATGCGGGCCGGGGAAGACCATCTTCGCGCCCGCCATCGTGCAGCCGTAGGGCAGGCTCCAGGCGTTGGCATGGAACATCGGGACCACCGGCAGCACGCAGTCGTGCGCCGACAGGTTGAGCGCGTCGGGCAGCCCCGCCGCGTAGGCGTGAATGATCGTCGAGCGGTGCGAAAACAGCGCGCCCTTCGGGTTGCCGGTCGTTCCCGAGGTGTAGCAGAGCGCCGCCGCGGTACGCTCGTCGAAAGTGGGCCACTCGAAGCGATCGTTCTGCCTCTGCATCAGCTCCTCGTAGCACAGCAGGTTCGGAATCGAGGTCTGCGCCGGCATGTGCGCGCGGTCGGTCATCAGCACGAAGTGCTTCACCGTCTTCAGCTGCGGCGCGAGCTTCTCCACCAGCGGCACGAACGTGAGGTCGAAGAACAGCGCCTGGTTCTCGGCGTGGTTCGAGATGTAGACGATCTGGTCCGGAAACAGCCGCGGGTTGATGGTGTTGATGACCGCGCCGATCCCGGAGATCGCGTAGTAAAGTTCGTAGTGCCGGTAGCCGTTCCAGGCCAAGGTCCCGACCCGGTCGCTCAGCTTCACGCCGAGCGCCTGCAGCACTTTGGCGAGCCGCTTCGCGCGCCCGTGGGCGTCGCGGTAGGTAGTGCGGTGCATGCCGCCTTCCGCCGTCTTCGACACGATCTCGGTTTCGCCGTGATTGCGGTCCGCGAAGCGGATCAGGTCGGTGATCAGCAGCGGCACGTCCATCATCAGGCCTTGCATGGCTTGCCCTCCTCGAAGTCCGAAAAGCTACTGTGACGCGTTCGCCCCGGTCAAGCACTATCCGCGCGCGCGCCCCGGAGGGTAGAATTTGCGCGTCCCCGAGGAGAGTGCGCGAAATGAGCGACGTGGCAGCGTATACGGTGCGCGACGGCATCGCCGTCATCACCCTGAACAACCCTCCCGTGAACGGCCTCGGCAACGCGCTGCGCGCGGGCATCGCCGCCGGCCTGGAGAAGGCCGACTCCGATCCCGACGTCAAGGCCGTGGTGCTGATCGGCTCGGCGAAGGCGTTCTCGGGCGGCGCCGACATCCGCGAGTTCAACAAGCCCGCGACCAAACCGAACCTGCCGGAAGTCAACGACCTGCAGGATTCGATGCAAAAGCCCCTGGTGGCGGCGATCGGCGGCTTCGCGCTCGGCGGCGGGCTGGAGCTCGCGCTCGCCTGCCATTACCGGGTGGCGCTCGAGAAGTCCGTGCTCGGCCTGCCGGAGGTGAAGCTCGGCATCCTGCCGGGCTCGGGCGGCACGCAGCGCCTGCCGCGCATCATCCCGGTGCACGAGGCCGCGCGCATGATGATCCTCGGCGACTCGATTTCGGCGCCGAAGGCGAAGGAGCTCGGCCTGGTCGACGAGATCGTGAGCGGCGACTTGCTCGAGGCCGGCATCGCCTACGCGCAAAAGCTGGTGGCCGCGGGCAAGGGCCCGCGGCGCATCCGCGACATGCCGCCCAAGGTGGAGGGCGACCAGAAGGCGCTGCTCGAGGCGGTGCCCGAGCAGGCGGCGAAGAGCGCCGGCGGCAACCCGGCGCCCGCCGAGATCGCCAAATGCATCCACGCCGCGGTCACCCTGCCCTTCGACGAAGGCCGCAAGGTCGAGCGCGAGCGCTTCGAGTACCTGGTGAACACCGTCGAGTCGAAGGCGCTGCGGCACATGTTCTTCGCCGAGCGCCAGAGCTCGAAGATCCCCGACGTGCCCGAGGCGACGCCGACGCGCGAGATCAAGAAGGCGGCGGTGGTGGGCGCCGGCACCATGGGCGGCGGCATCGCCATGAGCTTCGCCAACGCCGGCATCCCGGTGGTGATCGCCGACGTCTCGCAGGAGGCGCTCGACAAGGGCATGCAGCGCATCCGCGCCAACTACGAGGCCACGGTGAAGCGGGGAAGACTCAAGCCCGAGGACATGGAGAAGCGCTACGCGCTGATCCAGCCGAGCGTCGACCTGAACGCCTTGCGTCCCGCCGACATCGTCATCGAGGCGGTGTTCGAGAGGATGGACGTGAAGCAGGACATGTTCAAGAAGCTCGACGCCGTGATGAAGCCCGGCGCCATCCTCGCCACCAACACCTCGACGCTCGACGTGAACAAGATCGCCGAGGTCACCAAGCGCCCGCAGGACGTGATCGGCACGCACTTCTTTTCGCCCGCCAACGTGATGCGGCTGCTCGAAGTGGTGCGCGGCGCGAAGACCGCGAAGGACGTGCTCGCCACCACCATGAAGCTCGGCAAGAAGCTGAAGAAAGTGCCGATCGTCTCGGGGGTGTGCGACGGCTTCATCGGCAACCGCATGCTCGAGCGCTACACGCAGCAGGCGGGGCTGCTGCTCGACGAGGGCGCGAGCCCGCAGCAGGTGGACGCGGCGCTGCAGAACTGGGGCATGGCGATGGGCCCGTTCACCATGTCCGACATGGCCGGCAACGACATCGGCTGGGACATACGCAAGCGCCGCTACTACGAGAAGCCCGACATGGCGTACTCGAAGTTCGCCGACAAGGTGTGCGAGCTCGGGCGCTACGGGCAGAAGACCGGCAAGGGCTTCTACCGCTACGAGCCGGGGAACCGCAAGGCGCTGCCGGATCCCGAGATCGACGCGCTGCTGGACAAGTACCGCAAGGAGAACGGGCTGCAGACGCGGCAGATCGCCGACGAGGAGATCGTCGAGCGCTGCATCTACGCGCTCGCCAACGAAGGCGCGCGCATCCTCGAAGAGGGCATCGCGCTGCGCGCCTCCGACGTGGACATGGTGTATCTCACCGGCTACGGCTTTCCCGCGCACCGCGGCGGGCCGATGTTCTATGCCGACACCGTGGGCCTGGACAAGGTGGTGGCCGCCATCGGCAAGTTCCGGGAGGGTTACCACGGCGAGCAGTGGCAGCCGGCGCC
>JBBDXL010000199.1:0-10955 GCA_040902335.1 Burkholderiales bacterium | reverse complement strand
GCGCGCTCGTCGAGCCGGTAGGCGAGCTCGCGTTCGCTTCGATCCGAGCCGGCGATGAACCGCCCGCGGGGAATTTCGACAACCGGCGGAACCCAGTCTTGCGCCGGCCGTGCCGGCGCGCTGCCGAGGGCGACCGGCAGCGCCACCGCGAGCTGCGCGACAATTGCCCGATGCGTGCGGCAGCGATTGGTCTTGGCCTCGCGCTGGGCGTCGCGAGCGCGGCCGAGCTCGTCGCGATTCCCGGCGGGACGTTCACGATGGGCGATCCGGCGGGCGAGCGCGACGAGGCGCCGCGAGAAGTCGCCGTGGGCAGCTTTCGCATCATGCAGCACGAGGTGACGAACCGGCAGTTTGCCGCGTTCGTCGAGGCGACCGGGCATCGCACCGACGCGGAGCGCAGCGGCTTCGGCTATGTGTGGACCGACCGCTGGCGCCGCGTGCGCGGCGCGCGTTGGCGCCGGCCCCAGGGCGGCGGCAGCGGCATCGCGGGACTCGAGGAGCATCCGGTCGTTCAGGTAAGCGCGCGCGACGCGGCCGCGTACTGCGCCTGGCGCGGGCTGCGCTTGCCCACCGAAGCGGAGTGGGAATTCGCGGCGCGCGGCAGCGATGGCAGGCGCTATGCCTGGGGCAACGCGCCGCCCGCCCAGCAGGGCGAGCGCCGCGCGAACTTCGGCTCGGCCGCGTGCTGCGCCGCGGACGGTTCGGATGGCTATCTTCGCACCGCTCCGGTCGGCCGCTACCCGAGGGGGGTCTCGCCGTTCGGGCTGCTCGACATGGCCGGCAACGTATGGGAGTGGACTTCGAGCCCGTACACGGCAGGCGGCCGGGAGATTGCTTTGCGCGGCGGCGGTTGGGGCAATGATGCCTACGGCCTGCGCGCGAGTTACCGCCACGGCAATCCACCCGGCATCGGCCTCGACATGGTGGGTTTTCGCTGTGCTGGCTGAGAGTCAGTAGCCCTTGGCCTTGCCGTTCATGGCGAGTTGAGCCGCCCGGCGCGCAGCAGCACGAAATCCCACAAGCTGCCGCCCACCATGGCGGCGAGTCCCGCGTAAACGACGGCCGGAGCGATGAACAGTCCGCCTGCGGCCGCGAGCGCGCCGGCCGCTGAAAGGTAGAGCGGCCGCAGCTCGCCGCGGGGTCGCAGCGAGCGCCACAGCAGCCACAGGCTGAGCGCGATGAACGCAAGGTAAATCGGGATCAGGATCGCGTCGTTGATCAGAAACCCGGCGCCGATCGCCGCCAGCGCCGCGAGCGCCCAGCTAACTCCCAGGCAGCACACGGCGGCAAACGACACCCCCAGCATGCTGCCGAGTTGCTTGAAAAGTCCGCTCATGAGGCGTTCAGCAGCGCTTCGCCGCGAGCTGGCGGTACAGGGCGACGAACATCCTGCGTTGTTCCGCGTTCAGCTTGGGAAAGCAGGCGACGAAGCGGTCGGCCAGCGCACCCAGATCGATGGCGTCCACGTGTCATCCCGCGCAGCAGGAAAGCTGCTTCACGTCGCGGGTGAAAGTCTGCGCGCAAAGCTTGATTCCTTCCACCATGGTGAGATAGGGGAAGAGCTGCCCGCCCAGGTCCGAAACGGTCATGCTCGCGCGCAGCGCAAGCGCGGCGGTCTGGATGATCTCGCCCGCTTCGGCCGTCAGGATCTGCGCGCCGAGCAGCCGCCCGCTGATTTTTTCGGCGACCAGCTTGATGAAGCCGCGGTGGTCGAAGTTCGCCAGCGCGCGCGGCACGTTATCGAGCGTAAGCGTGCGGCTTTCGGCCTGGATGCCGCGTTTGTGCGCCTGCGCTTCGCTCAAGCCCACGGTCGCGACCTGGGGATCCGTGAATACCACGGCGGGCAGCACGGAGAGATCGAGCCGCGCATCGCCACCGGTCATGTTGATCGCCGCGCGCGTGCCGCCGGCCGCCGCCACGTAGACATACTCGGGCGAGGTCGTGCAATCGCCCGCGGCATAGATGCCTTCCGACGTGGTCCGCATGTGTTCATCCACTTCGATGGCGCCGGCTGCATCGGTGCGCATGCCTGCCCGATCAAGGCCCAGCGACCCGGTGTTCGCCCGGCGCCCGGTCGCGACGAGCAGCCGGTCGCCCGCCAGTTGCTCGGCGCCGGTGTCCGCGAGAAAGCGGCCGCCCTCGAAGCGCACGCTGCGCAGCATCGCGTGGGTCAGCACGCGCATGCCCTCGGCCTCGAGCACGCGCAGGAGCTCCGCGCCGATCGCCGGATCCTCCTTCGACAGCAACGTGGAGCGCGCGACCAGCGTCACTTTCGAGCCCAGGCGCAGGAACGCCTGCGCGAGCTCCAGGGCGACGACCGAGCCGCCGTAGACAATCAGGTGTTCGGGCAATTCTTCGGCGACCAGCGCCTCGGTGGAAGTCCAGTAGGGCGTGGATTTCAATCCGGGAACGTCGGGAATCGCGGGCGAGGCGCCGGTGGCGATGAGAATGCGGTCGGCGCGCAACGTTTCCGTGCCGCCCCCCGGAAGCGCTACCCTGAGCGTGCGCGCGTCCTCGAAGCGCGCTACGCCGCGCAACAGCCGGATGCTCTCGGCGCGGCTTTCGAGGATGGCTTCGTATTTGGCCCGGCGCAATTCCTCGACCCGCGCCTGCTGCTGGGCGACAAGCGCGCGGCGGTCCACCCGTGGCGCCTGTCGCCCGATGCCGGGGAAAGGGTGGTGCGCGAGAACGTGGGCGACATGCGCGCCCCGGATCATGATCTTCGAGGGCACGCAGCCGACGTTGACGCAGGTGCCGCCGAGGGTACCCGCCTCGATCATCGTCACCGACGCGCCTTCCTCCGCGGCGCGCAGCGCACCCGCGAATGCCGCCCCGCCGCTGCCGATGACGGCGATATGCAACTTTTCGGCACTGCCTTCGCGAGTCAAGGGAATGTCCCTCGCCGCGCCGAGCTCCTTGGCGCTGTACCCCACTCCGGCGAGTGCGGAAATCAATGTCGCGCTCGTGGTGTTTCCGTCGCCCGAGACTGTCGCGGTTCCGTCCTTGTAGGACACCTCCGCCGCCTGTACGCCGGGCACGGCTCTGAGCGCCTGCTCGGCGTGACGCGCGCAGCTCTCGCAGGTCATGCCGCCGACTTCTAGCGATACGTCGCTCATGTCATCGTTCCGATTTTACGGTGGACGGATAACCCGCCCCCCGGGTGGCTTGCGTCAGCTGGTCGACGCCGGTTTTCGCGTCGTCGAACGTGACCACCGCCTCGGGCGGCTCGAGCGTCGCCTTCACCTTCTGCACCCCGGCCACCTTTTCCAGCGCCTTTCTCACCGTGATCGGGCAGGCCGCGCAATTCATGCTTGGAACCGAGAGGACGACTGTTCTTTGCGCGGCCGCGGCGGGCAGCGAGATGCCCGCGGCGGCAAGCGCGAGAATGGCGAGAATCGATTTCATGTTCACGGCCTCCTAGTAGAAGAGCGGCGCAAAATAGGGAAATGCGAACGCGAGCAGCACCAGCGCCGACACCACCCAGAACATCACGCGGTAGGCGCGGTTGGTCTGCGGCAGGGCGCACACCGTGCCGGGCTCGCATTGCGCCGCGGCCGGCGCGCGGTAGATGCGCCGCCAGGCGAGCGCCATGAAGACGAGCGCGATGCCGATGAAGATCCAGCGGTAGGGCTCGAGCAGCGTGAGATTCGAAATCCAGGCGCCGCTGACGCCGGCCATCACCAGTGCGAGCGGCCCGACGCAGCAGGCCGATGCGAGGAGCCCCGCAAGCAGCCCGCCCGAGAGAGTGGCCCTGCTGTAGCCGTCTCCTTGCGCTTTTGCCGGTCCGCCCATCCGCACCGCGTCCATATCGTTCTCCGCAACCATTTCGACGGGCCCCACTCTAAACTCCGGAGTCGAGTACGGAGTCAAGCCCGCTCTCCGAGGAGCCCGAGTGCCATGAGCCCGAACCTCACCATCGGCGGGGTCGCCAAGGCGGCCGGCGTAAACGTCGAAACCATCCGCTATTACCAGCGGCTGAAGCTGCTCGAGGAGCCTGCAAGGCCCCTGGGGGGCGTGCGGCGCTACGCCGAGGCTGCCGTCGCGCGCGTGCGCTTCATCAAGCGGGCCAAGGAGCTGGGGTTCTCGCTCGCCGAGATATGCCGGCTGCTGCGGCTGGGCGACCCGCAGAGTTGCGGCGAGGCGCGCGCGTTGGCGGCCGAGAAACTGGCGCTCGTGGAATCTCGTGTCGCCGACCTGCAGCGACTGCGCGGCGTACTCAAGGACCTCATCGGGCGTTGCGACAAGCGGCGCGGCAAGGTCGCCTGCCCGATCATCGAGAGCCTGGCCCAGCAGGACTGAATTGGTCAGCGCGTCGGCCGCAGCAGTCCGTTTGCCGTTGCCGTCTCGCGCAGCCGCGTGCACTGCGCCTGCGTAAGGTGCGTGTTCTGCGGCGCGGTGTCCTCGCGCATCAGATTGCCTGATTCCTCCGAGTGCTCGCCGCTGTCCATCAGCACGTGGGCGAGCTCGTGCGCGAGCACGATGTCGAGGTCGCGCGCGCCGCGCGTGACCCAGACCGTGTCCCTGAGCTCGGGCCGCGAGCCGCTGTTGCCGCGGCCGATGGCTTGCGCCTCGAAGGCCGGCTGCTGGCGCGTCCCGGCGACGAAATAGATCGTCGGCCTGGGCAGGGGCAGCGCGCGCGCCAGCTCGCGCGATTCCGGCGTATGCAAGTCATGGAAGCGCGCCGGGGCGTCGATGCGCAACAGCTCCGCCTTCGCGACCGCAACGCCGCACTGCGCGAGGATCCGGGCACTGTTGCGGACGGCCGCATGAATCGTTTCAGGGTTCCAGCTGTACTCGAAGTAGGCAAGCGCGAGGCCGAGATGATGCGAAGGCGTCGCGTAAATGCGCTCGAGACGGAGCTCGCGCCGATCGAGGACAACGATCGCATCCGCACCCGAAGCAGGCGCGGCCAGCGCGGGGAGCAAAAGGAGGAGGATCGTTCGCAGCAGGGACCTAGTGCCCATGCCGGTGATGCAGATCCGGATAGTGCGGGTGCGAATGCACCATCGGCTCATGCCGGTGCGGATGCACGTGCGGCTCGCGCCCGTCCCATGGAAAGTCATGCGCGTGCCGGTGGTGCGCGTCATGCACGTGCTCGTGCGTGTGCTCCATTTCGTCGTGCGCATGCCGGTGCTCGTGGCGCTCGGATAGGTGCAGCCATACGCCGAGCGCCATCAGGCCTGCCGCGAGCCAGAATGCGATCCCGGGACGCTCGCCCAGCATGGCGATCGCAAGGATCGCGCCGAAGAACGGCGCCACGGAGAAGTACGCCCCGGTGCGCGCCGTGCCCAGACCTCTCAGCGCTACGATAAACAGCACGAGGCTCACGCCGTAGCCGAGGAATCCGAGCAGGCCGGCGCCGAGCCAGCCTGCGGCGGCGGGCAGCGGCGCGCCGAGGCTCAAGGCGAGCGCGAGATTCACGGTGCCGGCCGCCAGCCCCTTCAGGCAGGCGAGCGTCGCCGCGTCGCCGCCCGAGACGCGGCGCGTGAGATTGTTGTCGATCGCCCAGGCGAGGCAGGCGGCGGCGACGAGGACGGCGCCCGCAACGCCGCCCGCCTGGGGCGCGGCGCCCGCCGATAGCAGCACGCCGCCGGCAACGATCGCGGCCATGCCCGCGAATACGCGCCGGTCGACGTTTTCGCGGAACACCGTCCACGCGATGGCGGCGGTCAGTACCGCCTCGAGGTTGAGCAGCAGCGAAGCGCCAGAGGCATCGGTGCGCGCCAGCCCTTGCATCAGCAGGATCGGTCCGGCGACGCCGCCTGCCGCGATCGCCGCCGCGATCCAGGGCCAATCGGCACGTGGAATCTGCGCGACAGGATCGCGGCCGGGCAGGCGCGAGCGCAGCGCGATCCAGGCTGCGAGGCCGATGCCGCTGCCCAGGTACAGGACCGCCGCGAGCACCAAGGGCGACACTTCGCCCAGCAGAAGCTTGGCGAACGGGGTACTCGCGCCGAACAGGGCTGCGGCGCCCAGCGCGTAGAGCACACCGGAACTCATGCTGTGCAATGATGCCGCCTGAATTCAGGCACGCGCATCAGGATTCTGATCGCCGACGTGCTCGCGCTCGGTTTGCTGACCGCGGTGCCGCTGGGGGTGCATTTCCTGCGCGAGCGCACGCGTAAGCGTGACGCCTCAGCGCTCGACCGGTAATCCCGCCGCGCGCCACTCCGGGTAGCCGTCTTGGAGCCGCTTCGCCTTGAAGCCGCGCTTTCTCAGTTTCTCTACGGCCTCGAAGGACATCAGGCAGTAGGGTCCGCGGCAATAAGCGATCACCTCTTTTCGCTTCGGCAGCTTCGAGAGGTACTTTTCCAGCCGATCCACGGGAACGTTGATGGCGCCGGGGACGTGGCCCGCCGCGTACTCCTCCGCCGGGCGCACATCCAGGACCGTGACCAGGCCGCGCTTCACGCGCTCGAGCACCTCACGCGCCGGCACCGGCTCCAACTCGTCACGGTGCGCGAGCCACGCGCGCAGCAGCTTCTCCACGTCGGCGGCGCGGTGCTCGGCCACGCCGCGTAGGGCCGAAAGCAGCAGGCTCACGTCGTCGCCGGCAAGCGAGTAGTACACCCGCAGGCCTTGCTTGCGCGCCGCTACGAGCCCCGCCTGGCGCAGCGCCTGCAGGTGCTTGGAGGTGTTGGCCACCGACAGGCCGGTCATCGTGGCGAGGGCGTCCACGCTGCGCTCGCCCTGAGCCACGAACTCGAGGATCTGCAGCCGGCCGGCGCTGCCGAGCGCGGCGGCGACGCGGCCGATGGCCTGGTACAGGTGTTCCTTGGCGGCGTCGCTTGACATGGCCTGGGCGGCTATTCTACTATTCAACCCCTTAGTTGATTAATGGGGCTTGCATGGACTTCACGATCCCCGCCGACGCCGAGCTGGCGCTGCGCCTGGGCGTATTTCTGGCGGTATTCGCGGCGCTCGCCTTCTGGGAATGGGCGGCGCCGGTGCGCATCCCGCGCCTGTCCCGCGCGCGCCGCTGGCGCGCGAACCTCGGCCTCGCTGTGCTCAACACCGTGTTGCTGCGGGTTGCCCTGCCGGGCTCGGCGCTCGTGTTTGCGGCCTTCGCCGCCGAAGCGGGCTGGGGATGGCTCAACCGCGCAGAACTGCCCGCGTGGCTGGCCGTGCTCGCCGGCGCCGTGCTGCTCGATCTCGTCATCTACTTCCAGCACGTGCTGTTCCACTCGGTCCCGGTGCTGGCGCGCCTGCACGCGGTGCACCACGCCGACGCGGATTTCGACCTCACCACCGGGATCCGCTTCCATCCGCTCGAGATCCTGCTCTCCACGCTGATCAAGTTCGCGGCCATCGCCGCGCTCGGCGCGCCGGTGCTCGCGGTGCTGATCTTCGAGGTGCTGCTCAACGCGACGGCCATGTTCAATCATGCCAACGTCTCGCTCCCGGCGTGGCTCGAGCCCTGGGTGCGGCGGGTGCTGGTGACGCCCGACATGCACCGCACGCACCACTCGGTGATCGAAGCGGAGCGTAACAGCAATTACGGCTTCTGCCTCTCGGTGTGGGACCGGCTCCTCGGCAGCTACACGCACGCGCCGCGCGGCGAGCTGGATATCGGCCTGCCGGCCTGGCGCGACCCGGGCTCGATCGCGACGCTCGGCGGCGTGCTGCGCATGCCGTTCGAGAGTCAACGAGCGTAAGGTACTTCTCCATTCAGGCAGAATGCGGGCCTGCTCCCGGAGGCGCCGCATGCACCCCTTCGCAGTCCTCGGACTTTTCAGCGTCACCGCGCTCGCCGAGATCGCCGGCTGCTACCTGCCGTATCTCTGGCTGAAGAAAGGCGGCTCGCCGCTCCTGCTGCTGCCGGCGGCGGCAGCGCTCGCGCTCTTCGTGTGGCTGCTGACCCTGCATCCGCATGCGGCCGGGCGCACGTACGCGGCCTATGGCGGCATCTACATCGCCGTTGCGCTGGCGTGGCTGTGGGCCGTGGACGGCGTGCGGCCCACGGGCTGGGATCTCGCCGGCGGCGCCGTGGCGCTCTGCGGCATGGCCATCATCTACTTCGCGCCGCGCACGTGACTGCTGCGGCGCGCGAGCCGCGCCGCCGGCCGCGACAACGTCTCGACGATGCCGCAGGCGCTCGCCGGCCTGCGCCCCGCGCAGTGCGCGCGGATGGCGTCGAGTTCCTGCTTCAGCGCCGTGAGATCGGCGATGCGCGCCGCGACGTGGCCGATGTGCTCGTCGAGCAGCGCGTCGACCGGCGCGCAATGGGCGCTCGGGCGCTCGATCGCCTCGAGCAGCGCGCGGATCTCCGGCAGCGACATGTCGAGCGCGCGGCAGCGGCGGATGAAGGCGAGGCGCTCGAGATGCGCGGCGCCGTAATCGCGGTAGTTCGAGCCCGAGCGCCGCGGCGCGGCGAGCAGTCCTTCCTTTTCGTAGTAGCGGACCGTCTCTACGGGGCAGTCGGCGCGCCTGGCGAGCTCTCCGATGCGCATGAGGCGAGTATCTCACGCCGCGCGTGCCGCACGACGCTGGCGCCAGAGCTGAGCGCGAGGCCCGCGAGCAGCGCCGCCACCAGCCAGTCGGGCCAGCCGCTGCCGCTGCCGAGCACGCCCGCGGCCGCGAGCAGCACGGCGACGTTGGCGATGGCATCGTTCCTTGAGCACAGCCACACCGAGCGCATGTCGGCGTCGCCCGCGCGGTAGCGGTACAGCATCGCCGCCACGCCCGCGTTGACCGCCAGGGCGAGCAGCGCGACCGCACCCATCGTCGTCGCCTCGGGCAGCGTGCCGCGCAGCGCGTGCCACGCGGTGATCCCAAGGACGAATACCCCGTAGCCGCCCATCGAGAAGCCCTTGAGGAGCGCGACGCGCGATCGCAAGGCGGGCACGAGCGCGAGCGCGCCGAGCGAGAGCGCGTAATTCGCCGCGTCGCCCGCGAAATCCACCGCGTCGGCAAGCAGCGACGAGGAGCCCGCAACGACGCCGGAAACGATCTCGACCAGGAACATCGCCACGTTGAGCGCGAGCGCGGCGCTGAGGACGCGGCGGTAGGCCACGTCGGCCTTAGGCGGGCGGGGCAGGCAGCAGTCGGCGCTCACAGGGCGATTGCAAACCCTGGAGCCGCTACAGGGTCAAGCTGTCAGCGGCCGGCGCATGCGGGTACCCTACGCCCGAAACGCGAACCGCTGTCCATTTGACGTTGACGTAAACGTAAACTACCCTCGCACGTCCATGACCGACCTGTCCGAGTCGAAGAGCCTCGTCTACAAGGCAAAGCACAAGATCCGCTTCGTCACCGCGGCGAGCCTGTTCGACGGCCACGACGCCTCGATCAACATCATGCGCCGGATCCTGCAGGCTTCGGGCGCGGAGGTGATCCACCTCGGCCACAACCGCTCGGTGGAGGACGTGGTGACGGCCGCGCTGCAGGAGGACGTGCAGGGCGTCGCCGTGTCCTCCTACCAGGGCGGGCACCTCGAGTACTTCAAGTACATGGTGGAGCTGCTGTGCAGCCGCGGCGGCGGCCACATCCAGGTGTTCGGCGGCGGCGGCGGCGTGATCGTCGCCGACGAGATCCGCGAGCTGCAGGCGGCGGGCGTGGCGCGCGTGTACTCGCCCGAGGATGGGCAGAAGATGGGCCTGCAGGGCATGATCAACGACATGCTGGCGCGCTGCGACTTCGACCTGGCGCAGCATGCGCCAAAGGCGCTGGAGAAGAACAATCCCCGGGCGCTCGCGCAGGTGATCACGGCGCTCGAGCTCGGCGCTTTCAAGGACCAGGCCGCGGTGCACGAGGCCGCCAAGGCCAACCCGGCGCCGGTGCTCGGCATCACCGGCACCGGCGGCGCGGGCAAGAGCTCGCTCACCGACGAGCTGGTGCGGCGCTTCCGCCTCGACCAGGACGAGCGCCTGAAGATCGCCATCCTGTCGATCGACCCGACTCGAAAGAAGACGGGCGGCGCGCTGCTCGGCGACCGCATCCGCATGAACGCGATCGGCGGCAAGAACATCTTCATGCGCTCGCTCGCCACGCGCGACTCGGGCGCGGAAATCGCGAAGTGCCTGCCCGAGGCCATCGCCGCCTGCCGCGCCGCGGGCTACGACCTGGTGATCGCGGAAACCTCCGGCATCGGCCAGGGCAACGCCGCCATCGCGCCGCTCGCCGACGCGACGCTCTACGTCATGACCCCCGAGTTCGGCGCCGCGAGCCAGTTGGAGAAGATCGACATGCTGGATTTCGCCGACTTCGTGGCGATCAACAAGTTCGACCGCCGCGGCGCCGAGGACGCGCTGCGCGACGTGAGAAAGCAGGTGCAGAGAAACCGCGAGGCCTTCAAGGCCTCGCCCGACGAGATGCCCGTGTTCGGCACCATCGCCGCGCGCTTCAACGACGATGGCGTCACCGCGCTGTATCACGCGGTGGCGGCGAAACTGAAGGCGAAGGGCTTGAAGCTCGCCGCGGGGACCCTGCCGCGCCCGGAAAGCCGGGTGTCGTCGAACGTGCACGCGATCGTGCCGCCGAAGCGCGCGCGCTACCTCGCCGAGATAGCCGAAGCCGTGCGCGGCTACCACGCGCACGGCGCAGCCCAGGTGCGCCTCGCGCGCGAGCGCCAGAGCCTGCAGGTGGCCAGGCGCATCAGCGGCCTCGCCGAGCTCGATCGCCATCTCGCCGAGAAGGACGCGGCGCTCGATGCGCGCTCGAAGAGACTCGTCGACACCTGGCCGCAGACGGTCAAGGCCTACTCGGGCGACGAATACGCGGTGAGAATCCGCGACCAGGAGGTGCGCACGCGCCTCACCTCCGAGTCGCTCTCGGGCACCAAGGTGCCGAAGGTGGCGCTGCCGAAGTTCGAGGATGCGGGCGAGATCCTGCGCTGGCAGCTGCGCGAGAACGTGCCCGGCGCCTTCCCCTACACCGCGGGTGTGTTCGCCTTCAAGCGCGAGAACGAGGACCCGACGCGCATGTTCGCGGGCGAGGGCGACCCGTTCCGCACCAAC
>JBBDXL010000198.1:0-1627 GCA_040902335.1 Burkholderiales bacterium | reverse complement strand
AGCTCGTCGAGGCGGCTGTTGTAGCCGATTTCCTCGTGCAGGTAGGTCTGGCGGCTGCCGTGGTGCCGCAGCATCCTGAGGCGCGCGTCGTGGCGCGCCTCGCGCGTGGTGACGAGGCCCGCGTCGCCATAGGCGCCGAGGTTCTTCGTCGGATAGAACGAGAAGCAGCCGAACTCGCCCCAGGCGCCCGCCTGCTTGCCCTCCCAGTCGGCGCCGATCGCCTGCGCGCAGTCCTCCACCAGGACGAGGCCGCGCCTTGCGCACAGCTGCGCGATCGCCGGCATCTCCGCGCACTGGCCGAACAGGTGCACCACGATCACCGCGCGCGTGCCCGGGGTGAGCGCGCGCGCCAGCGTCTCGGCGGTGAGATTGAAGCTCGCCGGGTCGATGTCGGCGAACACGGGCGTCGCGCCCACGTAGGAGATCGCCTCCGCCGTGGCGATGAAGGTGAAGGACGGCGTCACCACCTCGTCGCCCGGCCCCACGCCCGCGGCCCTGAGCGCGAGGTGCAGCGCGTCGGTGCCGGAGTTGCAGGCCACCGCGTGCGGCACGCCGACCAGCGCCGCGATCTCTTTTTCCAGCGCCGTGCCCTCGGGGCCGAGGATGAAGTGCCCCGAGGCGAGAACGCGCTCCAGCGCCTCGCGGAGGTCCGCGCCAATCTCCGCCTGCTCGGCGGCGAGGTCGAGGATCGGCACTTTCATGCCGCCACCGCCCGGAAGCGCTCGAGCCGCGCGCGCACCAGAGCGCCGACCTCGAGCGCCAGCGCGAGCGCCTTGCGCCCGTCCTCGCCCGCCACCAGGGGCGGAGGGCCGCCGCGCGCGGCGGCGATGAAATTCGCGATCTCGGCGCGCAGCTCGTCGCGGTCGTCGAAGGCCGCTTCGTCCTCGGCGATGCCGCCCTTTTTGTCGTCGCGGCGCACGATGCGCAGCTTCCCCGCCCGCAGGTCGGCCGAGGCATAGCGGTCGTGCTGGAACACGCGCAGCTTCCTCACCGGCTGCTGGCTCACGCGGCTCGCCGAGAGGTTGGCGACGCAGCCGTCGGCGAACTCGATCCTCACGTTGGCGATGTCGATCGAGTCGGTGAGCACCTGGAAGCCGCAGGCCGAGACATTGCCCACTTCGCTTTTCTTCTTCATCGACAGCACGAGGTCGAGGTCGTGGATCATGAGGTCGAGCACCACGTCGACGTCGATGCCGCGCTGCTTGAAGCCCGAGAGCCGCTCGCAGTCGATGAACAGCGGCTTCGCGAACGCCGCGGCGAGCGCGCGGAACGCCGGGTTGAAGCGCTGCAGGTGCCCTACGGCGAGCAGCGCGCGGTGCTTGTTCGCCGCGGCGATCAGCGCGTCGGCCTCGGCGAGCGTGGCGGCGATCGGCTTCTCCACCAGCACGTGCACGCCGGCCTCCAGGAACGGCAGCGCCGCCGCGTAGTGATGCTCGGTCGGCACGGCGATCGACACGAGGTCCACTTCGTCCGCGAGCGGGCGCGCATCGGAGAGCGCGCGGCAGCCGTGCTTCGCGGCGATCGCCTTTGCGCGCGCGGCGTCGCTGTCCGCGACCGCCACCAGCTCGACGCCGGTCGCGGCGGCGAGCTTCTCGGCGTGGAACTGGCCGAGGTAGCCCACGCCCAC
>JBBDXL010000197.1:0-11016 GCA_040902335.1 Burkholderiales bacterium | reverse complement strand
TCGGTCACCACGCCGACCAGGAACACGACCCGCTCCTTCAGCAGCCGCGAATAGATGTCGTAGGCGCGCTCGCCGCGCCCCGACTGCTCGATGACCATCGGGATCAGACCGAGGTCTTTCGCGTCCGGCATATCGGCCTGCCAGTTCATGGTTTGCTTCCCATCAGCTCGTCGAAGGGCATCGCCTTGTCCACTACTTTGGCCTTCTGCAGCACCCATTGCACCACGTTCGCCTCGAGCGCCAGGCTCTCCATCTCCCGCAGGCGTTGCGGCTGCATGTAAAACCATTTTACTACCTCGGCGGGACTCTCGTAGGACTGCGCTTCCTGCTCGATCAGGGCGCGCACCTCGGCCGGCTTGGGCTGCAGCTTTTCCGCGCGCGCGAGCTCGGCGATGATCAGCCCGAGCGCCACGCGCCGCTTCGCGCTGTCCTCGAACGCCTGCGGGTCGAGCGGCAGCTTTTCGAACTTCAGGCCGCGCGCGCGCAGGTCGGCGGCGGCGCGCTCCACCAGCTCGCGGGTTTCGAGCGCCACGAGCGACTTCGGCAGCTCGAACGGCGTCGCTGCGAGCAGCGCCTGCATCGCCTGCTGCTTGACGCGCGCCTCGATGCGTTTTTTCGCTTCGCGCTCGACATTTTGCTTGACCTCCGCGCGCATCTTCGCCAGGTCGCCGTCCGCCACGCCCAGGCCCTTGGCGAACTCGGCATCGAGCGCCGGCAGCCGGGGCTCTTCCACCTTTTTCAGCGCGAGCGCGAACTCGGCCGTCTTCCCCGCCACCTCCTTGCCGTGATAGTCCGGCGGGAACGTCACCGCGAAGCTCTTCGCCTCGCCCGCCGCCGCGCCGCTCGCCGCGGCGTCGAACTCCGGCAGCATGCGGCCTTCGCCCAGCACGAAGCTGAAACCCTCGGCCTTGCCGCCGGCGAACGGCTCGCCGCCGATGCTGCCCGCGAAATCCACCGTCACGCGGTCGCCCGGCTGCGCGGCGCGCGTCGCCTCGGCGTAGGAGACACGCTGCTGGCGCAGAATCTCGAGGGTCTTCTCCACCGCCGCATCGTCGACCGCGACCTGCGGCCGCTCCACCGTCGCCGCAGTAACATCGCCGATCCTGAATTCCGGGTACACCTCGAACGTCGCGCTGAATTCCAGCGCGTCCGTGGCGGCGTCCTTCTTCGGCTCGATGCGCGGCTGGCCGGCGACCCTGAGATTGGCTTCGCGCACCGCGTCGCTGAATACCTTCTGCACGGCGTCACCGAGCACCTCCGAGCGCAGCTGCGGGCCGTAGGTCTGCGCCAGCACCTTCATCGGCACCTTGCCCGGGCGGAAGCCCGGCATCTTCGCGTTACGCGCGAGCTTCTTCAGGCGCTCGCCGATCTCGCGCTCGATGCTCTCGAGCGGCACCGACATCTGCAGGCGCCGCTCCAGCGCGCTTAGCTGCTCCAGATTTGCCGCCATGCCTTCGACGTTCCCTCAGTGTGGTGCGCTGGTGCGAAGGGAGGGACTCGAACCCTCATGCCTTGCGGCGTCAGATCCTAAGTCTGGTGCGTCTGCCAATTCCGCCACCTTCGCGCGAAAAAGCGAATGGAAAGAAAGTATTATACCTGCGCGTGCCGGTCGCTCATTACGAGAACTTCCCAGTCGCTTCGCTGTTGCTGCCGACGCATCTGCGCTCGCCGGTGAACGTTATCTACCGCTTCGCGCGCAGCGCCGACGATCTGGCGGACGAGGGCAGCGACCCACCCGCGGCGCGCCTGGCCAAGCTCGAAGCCTACCGGCGCCAGCTCGGCGCGCCCACCGAGCCGCTGCTGCGTGAGGTCGAGCGCATCGCGCTCGAGCACGGGCTGCCGCGTCAGCTGTTCGGCGACCTGCTCGACGCGTTCTCGCAGGACGTCACCCGCTCGCGATACGCGACCTATGCCGATCTGCTCGATTACTGCCGCCGTTCCGCCAACCCGGTCGGGCGCCTCCTGCTGCACCTTTTCAAACGCACGTCCGAAACGGACCTGCGCCAATCCGACGCCATCTGCACGGCGCTGCAGCTGATCAACTTCTGGCAGGACGTGGCCATCGATTACGCCAAGGGGCGCGTGTACCTGCCGCAGGACGAGATGGCGCGCCACGGCGTGAGCGAGGCGCACGTTGCCGCGGCGCGCTGCGACGACGCCTGGCGCGCGCTGCTGGCCTTTCAGGTAAAGCGCACGCGCGAGCTGATGCTTGCGGGCGCGCCGCTCGGGCGTCGCCTGCCCGGGCGCATCGGCCTGGAGATCCGCGCCACGGTGCAGGGCGGGCTGCGCATCCTGGAGAAGATCGAGAAGGCGGATTTCGATGTCTTCCGGCGACGGCCGGTGCTGCAGTGGTTCGACTGGCCGCGGATCCTCGCGCGCGCGCTGTGACGCCTGACGAATACTGCCGGCAGAAGGCCGCGGCGAGCGGCTCGAGCTTCTACTACTCGTTCCTGTTCCTGCCGCGCGAGCGCCGGCGCGCGATCACCGCGCTGTACGCGTTCTGCCGCGAGGTCGACGACGTGGTCGACGAGACTTCCGACGCCCAGCTCGCCGCCACCAAGCTCGCCTGGTGGCGCCAGGAGGTGGGGCTGCTCTACGCCGGCAAGCCGCAGCACCCGGTGTCGCGCGCCCTGCAGCCGGCGGTCGTCGCGTACGGCATCACCGCCGAGCGCCTCAACGAGATCATCGACGGCATGCAGATGGACCTGACGCAGACGCGCTACCTGGATTTCGCCGCGCTCGAGCGCTATTGCTATCACGTCGCGGGCGTGGTCGGCGTTCTCGCCGCCGGCATCTTCGGCTACAGGGATGCGCGCACGCTCGACTACGCCCGCAGCCTCGGCACGGCGTTCCAGCTCACCAACATCATCCGCGACGTGGGCGAAGACGCCCGTAAGAATCGAATCTATCTGCCGATCGCCGACCTGCAGCGCTTCGGCGTCGGCGCCGCCGACCTGCTGCAGGCGCGGCACAGCGACGCGTTCGTGGCGCTGATGCGCTTCCAGGCCGAGCGCGCCCGCCGCTTCTACGACCAGGCGCTTGCCGTGCTGCCCGCGACCGACCGGCGCGCGCAGCGCCCGGGCCTGATCATGGCCGCGATCTATGCGGCGCTGCTCGAGGAGATCGAGCGCGACGGCTTCCAGGTGCTGCGCGGCCGCACCTCGCTCACGCCGCTGCGCAAGCTCTGGCTCGCCTGGAAGACGTGGCTCGCCGCATAGCCGTGGTCGGCGCCGGCTACGCCGGCATGGCCGCCGCCGTGACGCTCGCCGCGCGCGGCGCGCGCGTCACCGTATTCGAGTCCGGCCCCGTGCCCGGCGGGCGCGCGCGGCGCGTGGCCACCCAGGGCCATGCGCTCGACAACGGCCAGCACATCCTCATCGGCGCCTACGCGACGCTGTTTTCCCTGATGCGCGCCGTGGGCGTGCCCGCGGACGCGGTGCTGCGCGTGCCGCTCGAATTGCGGTACGCGGACGGCTTCCGGTTCGGCGCCCTGTACCTGCCTGCTCCGTTCGGGCTGCTGGGCGGGCTGCTGCTCGCGCGCGGCCTGCCCTGGCGCGAACGCGTGGGCGCGGTGCGCTTCATGCAGGCGCTGCGCCGGACGGGCTTTCGGCTGCGCGAGGATTGCAGCGTGCGAGCGCTGCTCGCGCGTCACGGGCAGGCCGGCCGCATCGGGCACTATCTGTGGGAACCGCTCTGCGTATCCGCCCTGAACACCCTGCCGGAGCTCGCGTCCGCGAACGTGTTCCTCGCCGCGCTGCGCGATACGCTCGGCGGCGAGGCCGGGGCGAGCGACCTCATCCTGCCGCGGGTCGACCTGTCGCGCCTGTTTCCCGAGCCGGCGATGGCGTGGCTGCAATCGAAAGGCGCCGACGTGCGCTGCGAGTCGACGGTGCGAGACCTGGGCCGGCTGCGGTCGGAACACGAGGCCGTGATCGTCGCGGTCGGACCGCACCAGCTGAAGACGCTGCTTCCGGAACTTGATCTGCAGTTCGAGTACCAGCCGATCACCACCTGCTACCTGCAGTACGACGCGCGCACCCGGCTGCCCTTCCCCATGCTCGGGCTCGCCGACGGCCTCGTGCAATGGGTATTCGATCGCGGCCGGCTCACCGGCGAGCAAGGCCTGCTCGCCGCGGTCATCAGCGCGCAGGGCGACCACCAGCAGATGACGCAGGACGAGCTCGCGCGCGCCTGCCACCGCGAGCTCGCCGCCGCGCTGCAGCGCCTGCCCGAGCCGCAATGGTCGCGCGTCATCGCCGAAAAGCGCGCCACCATCGCCGTAACGCCGGGCCTGCGCCGGCCCGACATCGAAACGCCCCTTCCGGGCGTGTTCCTAGCGGGCGACTATACGGATCCCGAGTATCCGCCGACGCTCGAAGCCGCCGCGCGCAGCGGCGTGCGTGCGGCCGAGCGCGCGCTGCAGGTATGACGCGCTTCGAGGCGCTGCGCGCCGACATCACCACCCTCGAGGTGGACGCGATCGTCAACGCGGCCAACGAGAGCCTGCTCGGCGGCGGCGGGGTCGACGGCGCCATCCACCGCGCCGCGGGGCCGCAGCTGCTCGAGGAGTGCCGGGCCTTGGGCGGCTGCGCCACGGGCGACGCGAAGATCACGCGCGGCTACCGGCTCAGGGCAAGACACGTCATCCATACGGTGGGGCCCGTGTGGCGCGGCGGCAATCACGGAGAACCGGAACTGCTCGCGTCGTGCTACCGGCGCTCGCTCGAGCTCGCCGCGCAGGACGCGCTCGCGAGCATCGCGTTTCCGGGGATCAGCACGGGCGTCTACGGCTATCCGAAGGCCGACGCGGCGCGCATCGCGGTCGCCACGGTCGCCGCCAGCGCGGCGCCGCCGCTGCAGCGAGTCATCTTCTGCTGCTTCTCTGCCGAGGACGAGCGGCTCTACCTTGATCTCCTGCGTAGGGTGGGCTGAAAGCCCACCCTACGACGAGGACCGCAGGGTGGGCCGTTGGCCCGCCCTACAGATCCCGCAGCAGCCGCACCGCCTGGTCGACTCGCTCCACCGCGATGACCTCGAGCCCCGCGATCTTCCCCTTGGGCGCATTGGCCTTCGGTACGATCGCGCGCTCGAAGCCGAGCTTCGCGGCTTCCTTCAGCCGGTCCTGGCCGCGCGGCGCGGGGCGCACTTCGCCCGCGAGCCCGACTTCGCCGAAGGCGAGGAGCTTGCCCGGGATCGGCCGGTCGGTGAGCGAGGACACGATGGCGAGCGCCACGGCGAGGTCCGCCGCCGGCTCGCCGATGCGCACGCCGCCCACCGCGTTCACGAACACGTCCTGGTCCATGGTGGCGATGCCCGCGTGACGGTGCAGCACGGCGAGCAGCATCGCCAGGCGGTTCTGCTCGAGGCCCACGCTGAGACGGCGCGGATTGGGCGCGTGCGCCGCGTCCACCAGGGCCTGTATTTCCACCAGCAACGGCCGCGTCCCCTCCAGGGTGGCGAGCACGCAGGAGCCGGCGACGTCCTTTTCGTGCCGCTGCAGGAACAGGGCCGACGGATTGCTCACCGCGCGCAGGCCCCTGTCGGTCATGGCGAACACGCCCAGCTCATTGACTGCGCCGAAGCGGTTCTTCACCGCGCGCACCAGGCGGAAGGCGGAGTTCGGATCGCCTTCGAAGTAGAGCACCGTGTCCACGATGTGCTCGAGCACGCGCGGGCCCGCGATGGCGCCCTCCTTGGTGACGTGCCCCACGAAGAAAAGGGCGGTGCCCGCCTTCTTTGCGTGGCGCGTGAGCTGCGCGGCGCATTCGCGCACCTGCGCCACCGAGCCGGGCGCCGATTGGAGCGCCTCGGACCACAGCGTCTGGATCGAATCGATCACGGCCACCTCGGGGCGGGCCGCCTCCAGCGTGGCGAGGATGCGCTCGAGCTGGATCTCCGCCAGCAGGCCGACGCCCGTCGCATCCAGGCCGAGCCGCCGGGCGCGCAGCGCCACCTGCTCCGCCGATTCCTCCCCGGAGACGTAGATCACCTTGCGCGCGGCGCCGAGCGCGGCGAGCGACTGCAGCAGCAGCGTCGACTTGCCGATGCCGGGATCGCCGCCGATCAGCGCCACCTGCCCCACCACCAGGCCGCCGCCCAGGACGCGATCGAGCTCGGGCAGCCCGCTCGACAGGCGCTCGGTCTCCCGTGCCTCGACCCGGGCGAGCGCCACCGGGCTCGCCGCTGGCCCCGCCGCGCGGGCGCCGCGCTCGGCCGCCTGCTCGCTCAGCGTGCCGGCGGCGCCGCACGAGGGGCACATGCCCATCCATTTCAGTGCCGTGGCGCCGCACTCGGCGCACACGTACACCGATTTCGGCTTCGCCACTACGCCTCCTCGTGCACCGGCACGCGCGGCGCGAGCGCGCACAGCAGCTCGTAGCTCACCGTGCCCGCCGCGGCCGCCACCTCGTCCGCGGGCAGCCCCTCGCCCCAGAGCGTCACCGGCGTGCCGATGTAAGCCTCCTCGATCGCGGTGATGTCCACGCACATCATGTCCATCGACACGCGCCCGACAAGACGCGTGCGCTGGCCCTTCACCAGTACGGGCGTGCCGGTAGGCGCGTGCCGCGGATAGCCGTCCGCGTAGCCGCAGGCCACGACGCCCAGCGTCATCGCCTCCTTCGCCTCGAAAGTGAAGCCGTAGCCGACGCGCTCGCCGGCCGCGAGGTTTTGCACCGCGATCAGCTCGGAGGTGAGGGTCATGGCGGGCTCGAGGCCGATCTCGGTCGCGCTCCAGTCGGCGAACGGCGAGCAGCCGTAGAGCATTATCCCGGGGCGCACCCAGCCCTCGCGCGCTTCCTTGAACCTGAGCAGCGCGGCCGAGTTGGCGAGCGAGCGCGGCGCCTCGAGCGAGTGCACGAGCTCGTTGAACCAGCGCAGCTGGTCGTGCACGCCGCCCGGCCCCTCGGCGTCGGCGAAGTGCGTCATCAGCGTGATGCTGCCGACCCCGGGGTGCAGGCGTAGCGCGTTGTACATGACGCGCACTTCGTCCATGCCGAAGCCCAGCCGGTTCATGCCGCTGTTGACCTTGAGATAAATGTCGAGCGCGGCGGGAAAGTCCATGTGCTTGAGCAACTCGACCTGCTCGGGGTCGTGGATCACCGGGGTCAGACGGTACTTGAACAGCAGGTTGACGTCGAGCGGCCGGAAGAACCCTTCCAGCATGAGAATGGGCTTCGCCACCCCCGCCAGCCGCAGGCGCACCGCCTCCTGGAAGTCGAGCAGCGCGAAGCCGTCGGCCGCGGCCAGCGCGCGCGCCGCGCGCTCCAGGCCGTGGCCGTAGGCGTTCGCCTTCACCACCGCCCAGATCTTCGCCTCGCCGGCAGCCTCGCGCGCCACCTGCAGGTTGTGGCGCAGGGCGGACGCCCTGACGACGGCGCGGATCGGGCGCGGCATGGGACGGCAAGCATAACTGAACGCTCGGCCGTGCTATAAGTGCGCCGCCATGAGCCTCGGCTTCTACATCATCATGGCGGCGCAGTTCTTCTCGTCGCTCGCCGACAACGCGCTGCTGGTGGCCGCCATCGCGATGCTCATGCAGAGCCACTCGCCCACCTGGCTCACGCCTTACCTCAAATTCTTCTTCGTCATCTCCTACGTGGCGCTCGCGCCCTACGTCGGCGCCTTCGCCGACCGCCTGCCCAAGGGCCACGTCATGTTCGTGTCGAATGCCATCAAGATCGTCGGCTGCGCGCTGATGTTGTTCGAGGTCAATCCGCTCGTCGCCTACGCGCTGGTCGGCCTGGGCGCCGCCGCGTACTCGCCGGCCAAGTACGGCGTCCTCACCGAATACCTGCCGCCCACCAAGCTGGTGATCGCCAACGGCTGGATCGAGGGCCTGACCGTCGGCTCCATCATCCTCGGCACGGTGCTCGGCGGCGTGCTCATCAGCGCGCGCGTCTCGGGACACCTGCTGGGCTACGGCGCGCCCGGCATCGACTCGCCCGCGGAGGCCGCCATCGCCCTCATCATCTTCGTGTACGCCGCGGCCGCGATCTTCAACCTGTACGTGCCGCGCACCGGCGTGGCGCTGAAGCCGCTGCCCGCGTATCCGGCGGAGATGCTGCGCGATTTCTACAACTGCTGCCGCCGCCTGTGGACCGACCGGCTCGGGCAGATCTCGCTCGCCGTGACCACGCTGTTCTGGGGCGCGGGCGCCACGCTGCAGTTCATCGTCATCGAATGGGCGCGCGTCGCGCTCGACTTCAACCTGTCGCGCGCCGCCATCCTGCAGGGCGTGGTGGCGCTCGGCATCGCGCTCGGCGCCGTGGTGGCGTCGCTGCGCGTGTCGCTGGACCGCGCCGTGGGCGTGATTCCCCTGGGCATCGGCATGGGCCTGGTCATCATCGTCATGAACTTCGTCGGCAGCGTCGGCGTCGCCGTCCCGCTGCTCGTTGCCATGGGCGCCATGGCCGGCTACTTCGTGGTGCCGATGAACGCGCTGCTGCAGCACCGCGGCCACAACCTCATGGGCGCCGGCCGCTCCATCGCCGTGCAGAACTTCAACGAGAACGCCTCGATCCTCGTCATGATCGCGGTGTACTCGGCGCTGCTCGGCGCCGGCCTGTCCATCTACACCGTGATCGTCATCTTCGGCCTGTTCTTGGCCGGCACGATGACGCTGGTGCTCCTCTGGTACCGGCGCAACCGCCGCGTGCACCGCGACGAGATCGAGGCGCTGCTGGAGATCGCGCGGTCGGAGAAACACTGACGCAAGCGACTGGGCGTGGCGCGTCGTCGGTTTTGCCTTTAATACGTCTCGCGTTTTTCGGCCGGAAGATTCACCCGGCCGAAAAACGCGAGATCATAGAAAATCAAACCTGGCACTGCCTCAGCTACCGGCGATGGTTTTCCTCGCAAAAACCAGATCCGCCCACGCCTTCGCCTTATCCGGCAGGTTCCTGAGCAGATACGCGGGGTGGTAGGTCACCACCAGCGGCACGCCGTGGTACGCATGCACCTTGCCGCGCAGGTTGCCGATGGTGGCGTCCGTGTTGAGCAGCGTCTGCACCGCGAAGCGCCCCATCGCGAGGATCAGCTTCGGCTGGATGAGCTCGATCTGGCGCGCGAGGTAGGGCGAGCAGGTGGCGACTTCCCCCGGTTCGGGATTGCGGTTGCCCGGCGGCCGGCACTTGAGGACGTTGGCGATATAGACGTTCCTGCCGCGCGCGAGGCCGAGCGCGGCGAGCATGCTGTCGAGGAGCTTGCCGGCCTGGCCGACGAAAGGCTCGCCGAGGCGGTCTTCTTCCGCGCCCGGGGCTTCGCCGACCAGCAGCCAATCGGCGGCTTCGTCGCCCACGCCGAAGACGGTTTGGGTGCAGCCGGCGCGCAGGCCGCAGGCGGTGCAATCCTTGACCGTTGCCTTCAGCTCCGGCCATTCCATCCCCGCGATTCGCTCTTCCCTCGATCCCCCCGTTTCCGCCGCCTTTGCGGAAACGGGGGGATGTATTTGAGACCGCAATCGCCAGACAGGCGTCAAACCCATCTCCTCCAGCACCCGCAACCGCCGGCTCACAGCGCCCTGCTGTATACAAGCGCGTCCTCGCGCCCGCCCGGCGCCGGGTAGTAGTTGCGCCGCTGCGCGATCTTCCTGAAGCCCTGGCGCTCGTAGAGCGCCTGCCCCGGCCGGTTGCTCGGCCGCACCTCGAGAAAGATGTTGCGCGCGCCCATGTCGCGGCCGATGCGCATCGCCTCGCCGAGCAGCGCGGTGCCGTGGCCGCGCCGCTGCCAGGCGGCGGCGACCGACAGGTTGAGCAGGTGCGCTTCGCCCGCCGCCGCCATCAGCACGAAGTAGCCGACGAGCGCGCCGTCGGCGTGCCAGGTGCGGCACGCGTAGCCCGAGCGCAGCGAGTCGGCGAAGTTGCCGCGGGTCCACGGGTGCGTGTAGACGGCCTGCTCGATTGCCAGCACCTCGTCGAGGTCCGCCTCGCGCATCGCCGCGAGCCGCGGCAGGTCCTTCAGAACGGCGCTCATCGATTGCGGCGCTCCTGCGTCGTCAGCGCGACCTTGTCGCGCAGGTAGACCGGCGCGATGCGCGCGGCATCGACGCCCTCGCCCGCGGCGAGCCGCGGCGCGGCCAGGCGCGCCACCGCCGCCGCGCCCGGATGAATTTTCGGATAGACCCGATCCAAGCCCATATCGCCGTACGCCGCAAAGCCGCTGCCGCATCCAATCCAGCCGCTGCCCGGCGGGCGCGGCGCCTGCGACGGCGGCACGCATCGCGCCGTGACCACCTCGCGCCAGCGCGCGCCGTCTTTTTCCAGCGCGGAATAATACACTTCGCCCAGGCGCGCATCGAGGCAGGCGACGACGCGCCGCGCGCCGCTTTCCTCCGCCAGCGCCTCGAGCGTCGACACCCCGCAGGCCGGCAGGCCGCGCGCGAAGGCGAGGCCCTGGGCGATGCCGCAGGCGATGCGCAGGCCGGTGAACGACCCGGGCCCGGCGCCGAACGCCACGGCCTGCAGGTCGCGGATCGCGAAGCGCGCCTGCGCGAGCAGCGTCTCGAGCATCGGCAGCACGAGCTCGCCGTGGCGCTGGCCGGCCCGCACCTCGATGGCGCGCACTTCGCCGTCGAGCCACAGCGCCACCGAGCACCATTCGCCCGCGGTCTCGAATGCGGCGATTTTCATCGGCGGATTCTAGCTATACTCGCGGCCATGACCGCAACCAAGATCGCAGTGATCCCCGGCGACGGCATCGGCCGCGAAGTGATGCCCGAAGGCGTGCGCGTGCTCGAGGCGGTGGGGGCGAAGCACGGCCTGCGCTTCGAGTGGCAGGAGTTTCCCTGGAGCTGCGACTGGTACAAGGCGCACGGGCGCATGTGCCCGGAGGACGCGCCGCAGATCCTGCGCCAGTTCGACGCGGTCTATTTCGGTGCCGTGGGCAACCCGGCCATCGTGCCTGACCATGTGTCGGCCTGGGGCCTGCTGATCAATTTCCGCCGCTGGTTCGACCTGTACGTGAACCTGCGCCCGGTGCGCCTGTTCGAGGGGCTGCCCTGCCCGCTCGCCGGCCGCA
>JBBDXL010000196.1:0-11146 GCA_040902335.1 Burkholderiales bacterium | reverse complement strand
TTCTACATCATCGGCGGGCAGTACCTGATCTCCAAGCTCTGGCACCTGGTGCCGATCTCGGGCTACGAGGGCGGCGTCGATGCCATGAAATTCCTCGTGCTGCCGGTGCTGATCGGGGTGATCGGCGGCATCGGCGCCGGCAGCCGCTGGTACCGGACCCTGTTCCTCGAGGAGATGGGCAAGGACTACGTGCGCACGGCGCGCGCCAAGGGCCTGGCCGAAACGACGGTCATGTTCCGCCACGTGCTGCAGAACGCCATGATCCCGATCCTCACCGGCGTGGTGGTGGTGATCCCGCTGCTGTTCATGGGCAGCCTGATCACCGAGTCGTTCTTCGGCATCCCGGGACTGGGCAGCTACACCATCGACGCCATCCAGGCGCAGGACTTCGCCGTGGTGCGCGCCATGGTGTTCATCGGCTCGGTGCTCTACATCGCAGGGCTCCTCCTCACCGACATCTCGTACACGATCGTCGATCCGCGCGTGAGGCTCAACTAGCGTGCCGGTGTTCCTGCCCACCGACGTTCTGGTCTGGCTGCTGGTCGCCGCAGTCGCCGCGTTCGCCTGGTACAGCAGCCGGCGCGTGCATCTCGCCGCACCCTGGGCGCGCGTGTTCCGCAGTCGCATCGCGGTGGCGTCGGCGATCGTCCTGTCGTGCTACCTCGTCGTCGGGCTGCTCGATTCGCTGCACTATCGCCCGGCGCTGCCGGCAAAGGACCCGGGCGCGCCCGTGGCCTACGCGGTGGAAGTGCGCTCGGTGCTCGACCGGGTGCTCGCGCCGCTGCGAACGCGGCTGGAGAAGACCTATTCCGCGCCGCTCGCCACGCGCCTGTACCAGAAGGAGCAGGTGGAGCGGCCCGACGGCACGCTGGCGCGCGAATTCCCGCGCCTCGCGCACGGCGGCGCGCACCTGACGGACGAAGGCGATTGGGGTGCGGACGTGGCCCTGCGCACAGCCGCGGGGCTGGCCGGCGCAGCGCTGCTGTGGGGGCTCGCCGTGCTCGCGGGCCGCGCGACGCTCGCGCGGCGCTGGCCCGAGGTGCCCTGGGGCGCGGCCGCCGCCGCGCTCGGCGCGATCCTGGCGCTCGCCGGCCCGATGGCGGCGCTTGCCGCCGGCTATCACGTCTTCGGCACCGATCGCGTCGGCGCGGACGTGCTCTACCAGGCGCTGAAGAGCATCCGCACCAGCCTCGTCATCGGCACGCTCACCACGCTCGTGCTGCTGCCGCTCGGCATCGCCGCGGGCATCGCCGCCGGCTACTTTCGCGGCTGGGTCGACGACGCCATCCAGTACGTCTACACGACGCTCAATTCGATCCCGGGCGTGCTGCTGATCGCCGCCTCGGTGCTGATGGTGCAGGTGTATGTCGACACCAACCCCGGGCTCTTCCCAACCTCGGCGCAGCGCGCGGACTTCCGCCTGCTCGCGCTGTGCGCGATCCTCGGCGTGCTGGGCTGGACCGGGCTCGCGCGCCTGCTGCGCGGCGAGGCGCTCAAGCTCGCCGAGCTCGAGTACATCCAGGCGGCGCACGCCTTCGGCGTGTCGCACGCGAGGATTCTCGCGCGCCACATCCTGCCCAACGTCGCGCACATCGTCATCATCTCGCTGGTGCTGGACTTTTCCGGATTCGTGCTGGCCGAAGCGGTGCTGTCCTACGTCGGCGTCGGCGTCGATCCCTCGACCACCAGCTTCGGCACCATGATCAACGCCGCGCGCCTGGAGATGGCGCGCGAGCCGATGGTGTGGTGGTCGCTCGCCGCGGCCTTCGCCTTCATGTTCGCGCTGGTGCTGGCGGCGAATCTGTTCGCCGACGCGGTGCGCGACGGCTTCGACCCGCGGGTGCGCGTATGAGCGCGGCGCTGGAGCTGAAGGACCTGCGCACGGTGCTCGACGCCCCCGAGGGCACGGTGCGCGCGGTGGACGGCGTCGACCTCGAGATCGCGAAAGGCGAGTGCTTCGCGCTGGTCGGCGAATCGGGCTGCGGCAAGTCTATGACGGCGCTCTCCATCCTGCGCCTGCTGCCCGACGTAGGGCGCATCGCGGGGGGCAGCGTGCGCCTCGGCGAGGTGGACCTCCTCGCGCTGCCGGAGGCCGCCATGCGCGCGGTGCGGGGCAAGCGCGTCGCCATGATCTTCCAGGAGCCGGCCACTGCCCTGAACCCGGTGCTCACCGTGGGGCGGCAGGTGGCGGAGGTCATCGAGCGCCACACGGACCTGCGCGGCGCCGCGGTGCGCCGGCGCACGCTGGAACTGCTGCAGGCGGTGGGCATCCCGGAGGCCGAGCGGCGCATGGGCGAATACGCGTTCCAGCTCTCCGGGGGGCTGCGCCAGCGCGTGATGATCGCCGGCGCGCTCGCCGTCGACCCCGAGGTATTGATCGCGGACGAGCCCACCACGGCGCTCGACGTCACCATCCAGGCGCAGATCCTGGAGCTGCTTTCGAAGCTGCAGCGCAGCCGCGGCATGGCGCTCCTTCTCATCACGCACGACCTGGGCATCGTGGCGAAGATGGCCGACCACGTGGCGGTGATGTACGCGGGCGAGATCGTCGAAGTCGCGCCGCGTGCGGCGTTCTTCCGCGCCCCGCAGCACCCGTATTCGCAAAAGCTGTTTGCCGCCTTGCCGGGCGGGGCGCAGCGCGCCGGGCCGCTGGCGCAGATTCCCGGCCAGGTGCCGGCCCTGACGAGCACGTTCTCCGGGTGCCGCTTCACGGAGCGCTGCGACTACGCCTTCGAGCGCTGCCGGCGCGAGGCGCCGCGGCTGCTGGCCCTGGAGCCGGGCCAGCGCGTGCGCTGCCACTTGCGCGAGACCGAGCGCGCCGCGCCGCGCGCGCCGGTGGCCGGCGTCCCGAACACCCGCACGGCCGGGGCGGCGCGCGCGCTCCTTGAAGTCCGGGACCTCGAGGTGCATTTCCCGATCCGCCGCGGCGTCTTGCGCAGGACGGTGGGTCACGTGAAGGCAGTGGACGGCGTCACGCTCGCGGTGCCCGAGGGACGCACGCTCGCCCTGGTGGGCGAATCGGGCTCGGGCAAGACCACCGTGGGCAAGGCGATCCTGCAGCTCATCCGGCCCACTGCGGGCAGCGTGCGCTACGAGGGCGCGGAGTTGACGCGGCTCGCGCGGCCGGCGCTGAAGCGCTACCGCGCGGCGATGCAGATCGTGTTCCAGGACCCCTACGCCTCGCTCAACCCGCGCATGCGCGTCGCCGACATCCTTGCCGAGGGGATGCGCAGCCTCGGCGTGGGCGCGAGCGAAGCCGACCGCTGGCGTCGCATCGACGCGCTGCTCGACCAGGTGGGCCTGCCCGCGGCGGCGAAGGGCCGCTACCCGCACGAGTTCTCGGGCGGGCAGCGCCAGCGGATCGCCATCGCGCGCGCGCTCGCGGTGGCGCCGCGGCTCATCGTCTGCGACGAGCCGACCAGCGCCCTGGACGTTTCGGTGCAGGCGCAGATCCTGAACCTGTTGCGCGATCTGCAGGAACGCCTGGGGCTCGCCTACCTCTTCATCACGCACAACCTCGCGGTGGTCGAGTACCTCGCGCACGAGGTGGCGGTGATGACCGGGGGAAAGATCGTCGAGCAGGGCGCGGCGGAGCAGGTGCTGCGCGCGCCGCGGCACGCGTACACGAAGGCGCTGCTCGAGGCGGTGCCGAAGGTCGACTAGAAGATGACCAGGCGCTGGCCGGCCATCAGGTGCCGGCCGATGCGGTTCCAGCGCTGCAGGTCCTTCACGGAGACGCCGTAGCGCCGCGCGATGCCCCACGCCGTCTCGCCGCGGCGCACCACGTGGGTGCGGCCCCCGCTCGGGATGGGCGGGGCGTACATGATGGGCAGGCGCGCGAAGGTCTCGGCCCCGCCCTCGATCGGCACCACCAGGAGCTCGGGCACGCGCCGCGAGCGCGGGGAAATGCCGTTCACCTCGCGCAGCTGGCCGAGCGTGAGCTCGTGCTGGCGCGCGATCGACTCCAGCGTGTCGCCGCGCCTGGGCTTGTAGGTCTTCCAGGAGACGAGGTCGCGATCCTCGAGTTTCTCCAGGTTGTCGTGGAAGGTCTCCACCTTGTCGGCGGGCAGCACGATGCGCGCGGCCACCGCCGCGCGGATCAGCGGCCGGCTGAAGCCGGGGTTGAGGGCGACGAACTCCTCGAGCGGCATCTCGGCGAGCTGGGCGGCGAGCATGACGTCGATGTCGCGCGTCTTGGTGACGGTGGCGAAGTAGGGCTCGTTGGGAATCGGCGCGAGCGTGATGCCGTGCGCCGCCGGGCTGGCGATCAGGTTCTTCAGCGCCTGCAGCTTCGGCACATAGCCGCGTGTCTCGCGCGGCATCGGCAGGGAGAGGTAGTCGGCGGGCTTGCCGCCCTTGCGGTTCTTCGCGATGGCGCGCGCGACGTTGTTCTCGCCCCAGTTGTAGGAGGCGAGCGCGAGGTGCCAGTCGCCGTGCATCTCGTAGAGATCCTGCAGGTAGTCCAGCGCGGCGTTGGTGGAAGCGACGACGTCGCGCCGCCCGTCGTACCACATGTTCTGCTTCAGCTCGTAGCGCCGGCCGGTGCCGGGGATGAACTGCCACAGTCCCGAGGCGTGCGAGCGCGAGTAGGCCATCGGGTTGAAGGCGCTCTCGAACATCGGCACCAGCGCGAGCTCGGTGGGCATGTTGCGCTTCTCGAGCTGCTCGACGATGTGGAACAGATAGCGCCGGCTGCGCTCGAACACGCGCTGCAGATAGTCCTGGTTGGCGACGTACCACCGGGTGCGCTCGGCCACCAGCGGCGAGCGGATGTCGGGCATGGCGAAGCCGCGGCGCAGCCGCTGCCACAGGTCGTCGACGGGCTGCGTGCGATCGAGCTTGGCCACCGCGTTACCTTCGGCCAGCACCTGCCGCTCGCCTTCGAACGGCGGCAGGCGCGTGGCGTCGAGCAGCTTCACCGTGGGCAGCGGCGCAGGCTGGGCCGGCTCGGCGGGCGCCGGCACCTCGACAGGCATCGGTGCCGGCGTTGCCGGTTCGACCAGCGGCTCGACAACCACCTGCGGTGCCACGGGCGGCGTGGTGGCACACGCCGAAAGCAGCAGCGGCGAGGCTATGAAAATACTTGCAGTAATTACTCTAAGTACTTGCATGCAGGCTGGATACTACCTGCTCAGGCACGGTTCTTCCAGTCGCGGATGGCGGCGAACACCCGCACCGGGTCGGAAACCCGGCTGCCGAGGTACTTGTTGGCAGATTCGACCACTGCCGGCTCGCGCCAGCGCAAGAAAGGATTGGTGGCGCGCTCCTCGCCGAGCGTGGAGGGCAGCGTCGGCCTGCCCGCGGCGCGCAGCTTGCTGTCGCGCTCGAGGCGCGCCGCGAGCGCGGCGTTCTTCGGCTCGACCTGCTGCGCGAACGCGATGTTGGCGAGCGTGTACTCGTGCCCGCAGTAGACCCGGGTCGCATCGGGCAGCGCGGCGAGCTTCGAGAGCGAAGCCATCATCTGCTCGGGCGTGCCCTCGAACAGCCGCCCGCAGCCGCAGGCGAACAGCGTGTCGCCGCAGAACAGGTTCCCTGCGCCATAATAGGCCACATGCGCTCGCGTATGCCCCGGGATGTCGAGCACCGAGAGCGCGAGCTCGAGCTCGGGTATGCTCACCGTGTCGCCCTCGGCGACCGGGTGCGTCAGCGTGGCGATGGGCTCGCCCTTCGGCCCGTAGACCGGCACGCGCCGATGCGCCAGCAGCTCGGGGATGCCGCCGACGTGGTCGGGATGGTGGTGCGTGGCGAGGATCGCGCACAGCTCGAGGCCCTCGCGCTTCAGGTACTCGAGCACCGGGCGCGCCTCGCCCGGGTCGACCACCGCGGCATGGCGCGCATTGCGCAGCGTCCACACGTAGTTGTCGCGCAGGGCCGGTAGCGGAACGATTTCGATCATGGATCGCCAGTCCTTCGTCTCGAATGCCGCAGCCAAGTATAACGGCGAGCGCGCGTCCTTTTCCGGCTGGTGCGCGACGCCGCTCGGGCGCTACGTGCTCGACTGGGAGATGCAGCAATTCGACAACGCGGTGGAGGATGTGTTCGGCTTCCGCGCGGTGCAGGTCGGGCTGCCGGAGTTCTCCTTCCTGCGCCAGAACCGCATCCCGTTCCGCTTCAGCGTGGCGCTGGAAGAGGGCGCGGCGCTCGCCGCCGACCCGCTGCAGCTGCCGCTCGCCTCGCAGAGCCTCGACCTGGTGGTGCTGCCGCACGCGCTGGAATCGCACCTCGACGCGCACAGCGTGCTGCGCGAGGCCGAGCGCGTGCTGCGCCCCGAGGGGCAGGTGGTGATCTCGGGGTTCAACAACGCGTCGCTGTGGGGCCTGCGCCGCTGGTTCGCCGGGCGCGACGCCGGCTCGCCGTGGGACGCGCGCTTCATCGGCCTGTTGCGGCTCAAGGACTGGCTGCAGCTGCTCTCGTTCGAGCTGAACGGCGGGCGCTTCGGCTGCTACGCGCCGCCGCTCGCGCAACGCGCCTGGCGCGAGCGCTTCGCGTTCATGGAGAAGGCCGGGGCGCGCTGGTGGCCGATCCTCGGCGGCGTATACGTGGTGCGCGCCGTGAAGCGCGTGCACGGCATGCGCCTCATCACGCCGGCCTGGCGCAAGGAGCGCAAGCGGCGCCGCGCGCTGGCGGCGATGCCGCAGAAGAACGGCCACGTGACGCAGCGCCGCAATGACTGAGGCGACGGTCGAGGTGTACGCCGACGGCGCGTGCAAGGGCAACCCGGGGCCGGGCGGCTGGGGCGTGCTGCTGCGCGCGGGCGGGCGCGAGCGCGAGCTGCACGGCGGCGAGCCCGCCACCACCAACAACCGCATGGAGCTCACGGCGGTGATCCGCGCGCTGGAGTCGCTCGAGGGGCGCAGGCGCGTGCGCCTGTACACGGACTCGCAGTACGTGCAGAAGGGCATCACCGAGTGGATCCACGATTGGAAGCGCCGCGGCTGGCGCACCGCGGGCCGCAAGCCGGTCAAGAACGTGGACCTGTGGATGCGCCTCGACGAGCTCGCGCGCGGGCACGAGGTCGAGTGGCACTGGGTGCGCGGCCACGCCGGCCATCCCGAGAACGAGCGCGCCGACGCGCTCGCGAACAAGGGGATCGACAGTGGCGTCTAGGAAAGAGGCGAATGTCCGTTTCTAGGCAAGTGGTGCTCGACACCGAGACCACGGGCCTCTCGGCGAGCCTCGGCGACCGCGTGATCGAGATCGGCTGCATCGAGCTCCTGAGCCGGCGCGTGAGCGACAACCATTTCCACCGCTACGTGAACCCGGAGCGAAAGAGCGAGGAGGGCGCGCTGCGCGTGCACGGGCTCACCGACGAGTTCCTCGCCGACAAGCCGAAGTTCGCCGAGATCGCGAAGCCGTTCCTCGATTACGTGCGCGGCGCCGAGCTCGTCATCCACAACGCCGACTTCGACGTCGAGTTCCTCGACCTCGAGCTCGAGCGCACGGGGCTGGGGCGGCTGCAGGACCACGTGGCGGGAGTCGTCGACACGCTGGCGCTGGCGCGCGAGCTGCATCCCGGCCGGCGCAACTCGCTCGACGCGCTGTGCGAGCGCTACGCGGTGAGCAACGCGCACCGCACGCTGCACGGGGCGCTGCTCGACGCGCGCCTGCTCGCCGAGGTCTACCTGGCGATGACGCGCGGCCAGGACAGCCTGGCGATGGACCTCGAGACGGCCGCGGAGCAGGCCGCGGTGACGGCGCGCATCGACGCCAGCAAGCTCGTGGTGCTGCGCGCATCGGAAGACGAGGAGCGCGCGCACGAAGCGTATCTCGACGGCATGGCGAAGGAGGCGGGCGGAAAGATCGTCTGGCGGATGCCGTAGGGTGGGCCAACGGCCCACCAATAGGTGGGCCGTTGGCCCACCCTACGCGGTCTGGCCGCCGCAGGAGCTGCCGGCGCCGGCGGTGCAGCCGAAGCAGTGCCGCGCCGTCACGATCGAGCGCCGGCGCCAGGCCCGCTCGTCGAAGTCGCGGATGTGCGGCCCCGCCGGCAGCTCGAGCTCCAGCTCGAGCATCTGGTTGAAGTCGCAGTCGTACAGGCGCCCATCCCAGCCTACCGACAGCGTGTTGCGGCACATGAGGCCGGCGACCGAAGCCGGATTGAAGGCGTTCACCAGGCGCTCCATGTACGCCTCGAGGTTGCCCGTTTCCTGCAGCCATTCGAGAAAGCGCGCGATCGGCATGTTGTTCAGCACGAACAGGCGGTCGAACGTGAGGCCGAAGTTGCGCTGCAGGCCCTCGCGCCACTCGCGCTCGACGCTCGACTGCGAGGCGCCGAGGAAGGCGCCGGCGGGGTTTGATACCAGCGTCAGGCGCCTGTGCGGATCGCGCTTGCCGTAACCGGCGGCGTTCAGGATCCGGAGCGCGCGCAGCGAGCGCTCGAACACGCCATCGCCGCGCTGCGCGTCGGTATTGGGACGGCGGTAATGCGGCAGCGAGGCGACGATCTCCACGTTGCGCGCCGCGAGCCAGTCGACCAGGCCGGCGCTGCGCGGCAGGAGCAGCACGGTGAGATTGCAGCGGTCCATGACGTGCTTGCCGGCGTCGAACGCGGCCTGCACCACGTCGCGAAAGCGCGGATGCAGCTCGGGCGCTCCGCCGGTGAGGTCCACGGTGTGCGCGCTCGTCGTGCCGAGCGCCGCGATCACCTGCTCCACGGTGGCGTCGTCCATCATGGCGTCGGTGCGATCGGGCCCGGCGTCGACGTGGCAGTGGCGGCAGGTCATGTTGCAGAGCTTGCCGAGGTTGACCTGGAAGATCTCGAGCTGCGCGGGGGCGAGATCCGGCGCCAGCGCGTGGAACTCGTGCCGCATCGGCACGCCGGCCATGAGCTTCAGCTGCTCGGCGGGCGCGGCGAGCGGGGCGTGGCGGCGGCTGAGGCTCTGTACCGCGCGCGGCGAGGCGCGGTCCGCGGCGAGGTCGACCGCGACGTCCTCCAGGCGGATCGGGATCGTGGCCGGCCGCACCTACATCCCCGCCTTCTTCGCGTGCTCGCGCATCTGCAGGCCGTGCACCAGCGAAGCGCCGCCGCGGATGGCGACCGCGACGTGCACGGCCTCGGTCATCTGCTCGAGGTCGGCGCCTTTCTGCTGGCAATCGTGACTGTAGGCGTCGATGCAGTAGGGGCATTGCACGGCGTGCGCGACGGCGAGCGCGATGAGACTCTTTTCGCGCGCGGTGAGGGCGCCGTCCTCGAACACCGCACCGTAGTAGTCGAAGAACTTCCGGCCCAGGTCCGGGCTGCCTTCCGAGATCTTCGCGAAGTCGGTGAGGTGCTGGGGCTTGTAGTAGGGGTCCATGGGGGTCCTCGTGCTTGGTCGATGGGGCGGGCGCGGAGCTTACACGCCGCCCCGGCTAGAAATAGCGGAACACGAGGTAGCCGATGGCCAGGATGCAGGCGAGGATCCCCGGCACGGCGATCAGCGTGATCTGGCGCTGGCGCGCAAGCGCGGTGCGCTGCAGACCGAGCGACTCGTCCATGGTCCGGCGCGAGCGCGCGAGCTGCTCCTCGACGAGCGCGCGCTGCGCCTTGAGCGCGTCGCGGATCTCGCGCAGGAGCTCGATCTGCTCGCGCTGCGGGTCGTCGGCCATGAGGCTAGCGCGCGAAGATGAGGTACAGGGCCACGGCGAGCGTCACCGCGGACAGGCCCACGGCGACGAGGCACAAGAGGTAGGCGCGGCGCAGCCGCGTCTCCGCGATGGCGGCCGCCTGATGTAAGGCCGCGACGGTGCCCTGCAGCTGCTCGGCGAGGACCTTGATGTTGTCCGCGTTCTGCGAGGCGGCCGCCTGCAGCTCGGCGATCTGCTGGTGCACGAGCTGCGCCTGATTCGCCGCCGCGGCGCTCTTGCGCGTGAATACCGGCGCGGCGGCGGTAATCAGGGTGCCGACGTGCGGCAGGACGGCTTTCAGCGCGGGCAGGAACCAGGCGGCCATGGGCGCTAGTGTCGCAGATTCAGTATGGCGCGCCAGGCCCTCAGCTTGCGCGCCAGGGACACGGAGGCGTTGGCGGGACTCGTGGAGGGGAGACGGCGGTAACGCAGAGAACCCCCGCCGATCCTCGGCAGCACGTGCCGCCTGAACGTGGCCTCCGCCTTCCCGCCGTTGAAGAATACATGCGTGATCCTCTTGTGGGTGCGGAAGAACTCGCGGAAGTCGTTCACGACCTGCGTGTCGTTCTCGATCTTCGCGTCCAGGCTCCCCTCTCTGGTGCACGAATGCAGCACGTCCCACAGCGCGATCCGGGCCGTCCTCAGCGCCCGCACCCTCTCCCTGTAAGGGGAGGCGCGGTCGAAGCGCAGAAGCTCGGAGGCAATCCGCCAGAAGGCGTTCCGGGGATGTGCGTAGTACTGGCGGGCGGCGAGGGACGCCCGGCCGGGCATGCTGCCGAGGATCAGGATCTGTGCCTTCCCGTCCTCGATCGGTCTGAAACTGCGTACGCGGGGCATAGGCTTATACGGCGGGCCGGTGCCGCCATGTGAACCTCCTCGTGCGTTAAGTCGAGGTGTTCACATTATCGGATGAGGGGTCTCTCCCTTCCGCAGCACCTTGAGTTAGGCATCATCATTGCAGGTTCCTCCTCGCCTGTATCTCAGCGATGATGTCTACCAACCTTTAGGTTCCGCGTCGTCCTCGGATGGTTCGGCATCTTGCTACGCCGCCAATTTCATCACGCGTAGCTGCTTGCGCCGCTGCTCCGCGTGCCAGAGGTCGTACTGCGTTTGTTGATTCAACCAGCTCTCCGCCGAGGTTCCAAACGCGATCGACAGACGCACCGCCATTTCAGGGCTTACGCCCGCGCGACCATTCAGAATCGCCGAAAGAGTCTTGCGGCTGACGCCCAGGGCCTTCGCGGCTTCGGTAACCGTTACCCCGAGTGGCTCCAGACAAAGCGACTTGATGATTTCGCCCGGATGCGGGGGGTTGTGCATGCGCATGACGCTTCCTTTCAGTGGTAGTCCTCGTAATCGACCGCGTCGGCATCGGTACCGGCAAAAACAAAGGTGATTCGCCAATTCCCGCTCACCCGAACCGACCAAACACCCTTCCGGTTCCCCTTGAGCGGGTGCAGTACCAGTCCGGGCAGCGCCATATCCTCTGGCTTTGTCGCTGCGCCCAATTGGGCAAGAATCAGCCGCAACCGATCGGCGT
>JBBDXL010000195.1:8832-11453 GCA_040902335.1 Burkholderiales bacterium | reverse complement strand
TCGCCGATGCCCCAGTTGCGCTCCGAGCGCAGCGCGTAGAGCTGCACCGCGGGGCCCCAGACACGGCCACCGTCGGCGAGCGCAGGCGGGCGGTAGCAGCGCGGCGGCGCGGCGACGACCAGTGTTTCGCCAGGCAGGCCCTCGACGCGCAGGCGGTGGTAGCCCGGGGACAGCGACAGCAGGAGCTCGAGCCGGAACTCGGGCGGCGCGCACACGGCCTCGCCCTCGTGAAGCGCGCCGCCTTCCTCGACCAGGCTCCAGCGCAGGCGCCGCGCGTCGCCGTCGATGCCGAGCGGCACCGACCAGCGCGTCGCATGCGCGGCGACGGCGGCAACCGGGGGCAGCGCGGCCTGCGCGGCGCTTGCCTCGGTGCCGAACTCGGCGAGCAGCGCGGTCAGCGTCGCGTCGGAGGCCGCGTGATGCGTGCCCCAGATGTCGTGGAACTCCGCCGCGATGCCGCAGCGCGCGGCGAGGCGCTCGAGCGTGGCGCGCGCGTCAGTCACGTGCCGCTTCGAGCGTGAAGCGTACCGCGCCGTCTGCGTAGAGCGGGGTGCCGGGAAGCGCGGCCGCGGCGACGCCCGGCCCCGCGCCGGCGTCGGTCGCGAGGTGCAGCGTCGAGCGGTCGCCGAGCGTCCAGCTCACGCGCAACTGGCCGTCGCGCACCGCGTAGCGGCCGCCGCGCGGCATGCCGGCGAGCCGCGGCACGAGGCGCTCGCGGCGCAGCCGCAGCAGCTCGCGCACCAGCGCCAGGCGCTCGCGGTGGCGCGTGCGCGCGCGGCACGGCCAGTCGAGCTTGGAGCGCGCGAACGTCTCCGCGCTGCCCGGGTCGGGAATCGCTGCGCGCGCCTTGGGGTCGGCGAAGGCGGCGAAGCGCGCGAATTCCTCGCGCCGGCCCTGGGCCACGGCCTGCGCCAGCTCCGGGCCGAAGTCGCAGAAGTACAGGAACGGCGTCGCGGCGGCGAACTCCTCGCCCATGAAGAGCATCGGCACCTGCGGTGAGAGCAGCAGGCAGGCGAGCGCGGCGCGCTCACGCGCCGGGTCGCCGAGGGCGTGCAGCCGCTCGCCCAGGGCGCGGTTGCCGACCTGGTCGTGCGATTGCAGGAAGGAAACGAAGGCCGGAGAAGGCAGGTGTGCGCTGGGCTCACCGCGGCGCGCGCCGTCGCGGAACGCCGAGGGCTCGCCCTGGTAGACGAAGCCCTCCGCGAGCGCGCGCCCGAAGCGCTCGAGCGGCCGCTCGGCGTAGTCGGCGTAATAGCCGTCGGCTTCGCCCGTCACCAGCACGTGCGCCGCGTGGTGCAGATCGTCGTTCCATTGCGCCGTGGCGCACGGCCCGAGGAAACGCGCCTGGTTGGCGTCGTTCTCGAGCACCAGGTGCACGTGGCGCTCGCGCCCCGGGCCGGCGCGCAGCGCTTTGGCGATCTCGCACACGATGTGCGTGTCGGAATGGTCGCGGATGGCGTGCACGGCGTCCAGGCGCAGACCGTCGAACGCATATTCCTCGATCCAGTACAACGCATTGTGCACGTAGAAGTCGCGCACCGTGCGGCTGTCGGGGCCGTCGAAATTGATCGCCGCGCCCCAGGGCGTCCGGCGCCGCGGGTTGAAGAACTGCGGGCAGTAGGCGTGCAGGTAGTTGCCGTCCGGCCCGAAGTGGTTGTAGACCACGTCGAGCAGCACCATCAGGCCATGGCCGTGCGCCGCGTCCACCAGCGCCTTCAGCTCGTTCGGCGTGCCGTAGCTCGCGTCGGGCGCGTATTGCAGCACGCCGTCGTAGCCCCAGTTGCGCGCGCCCGGGAACTCGGCCACCGGCATCAGCTCGATCGCCGTGATGCCGAGCGCCGCGAGCTCGGCCAGGTGCTCGCGCGCGGCGGCGAAAGTGCCCTGCGGCGTGAACGTGCCGACGTGCAGCTCGTAGATCACGGCCTCTTCCCAGGGCCGGCCGCGCCAGCCGGGATCGCGCCACAGGTACTCGCGCGGGTCGACGAGCTGGCTCGCGCCGTGCACGTCGTCGGGGTTGAAGCGCGAGACGGGATCGGGCACCGCGACGCCGTCCGCCAGCCGGTAGCGGTAGCGCGCGCCGGCGCGCGCTTCGAGCACGATCTCGTGCCAGCCGTCGTGCGTGCGATTCATGGGCGCGATGGCTTCGCCCACCTCGAGCACTACGCGGGGCTCGCCGGGGGCCCACAGGCGAAAGCGGAATTGACCGTCGCCCCGCGGCGCGGCGCCGAAGGGCATGTCGTGCGCGCGCCTCATGTGGATTGCGCGGAGGAGCGCGTGAGCAGGGCGAGCCCGCGCGCGCCGAGGACGTACGGTTTCTCGGGCGTGAAGCGTTCGGTCGAGGTCTGCAGCAGCTCGAACCAGGTGTCGAACACCGCGTGCCAGGGGCCGTCGCCGAGCGCCGGGATGCGGAACTCGACCGGCTCCTGGTGCGCGTTGAACAGGATCAGGAAATCGTCGTCGCGGGCCGGCATGCCGAAGCGGTCGAGCTCGCCCAGGTCGCCGCCGGTCAGGTGGACGGCGAGCGAGCGGGCGTGCTCGTGCTCCCACTCATCGTCGGTCATCTCGGTGCCGTCGGGCTTCAGCCAGTGGATGTCCTTCGCCTCGCGCCCGTGCAGCTCGCG
>JBBDXL010000195.1:5155-8732 GCA_040902335.1 Burkholderiales bacterium | reverse complement strand
TTGATGCTGGCAAACGGGCGCCGGCCGCTGCGGCCGTACAGGTCGGACGATCCCGTGAGGCGCCGCGCGAACTCGCCGATCAGCCCGCCGTCGCCCTTCCAGTACGCGCGCATGCCGTTGCGGTAGCGGTCGTTCCACTCGGCCCAGCCAAGCGGAAAGTTGCCGACCTGGTAGCCGCCTTCGCCGATGTCCCAGGGCTCGGCGATGAGCTTGACGCGATTCAGCACCGGATCCTGGCGCACCACGGTGAAGAACCCGGCGAGCGGCTCGACGCCGCGCCCCTCGCGCGCGAGCGCCGGGGCGAGATCGAAGCGAAAGCCGTCCACGTGCATCTCCTCCACCCAGTAGCGCAGGGAATCCATCACCAGCTGCAGCACGCGCGGATGCTCGAGGTTGAGTGTGTTGCCGCAGCCGGTGAAGTCCAGGTAGTGGCGGCGGTCGTCTTCCACCAGCCGGTAATAGGAGGCGTTGTCCACGCCCCGGAAGGCGAGCGTCGGCCCCAGGTGGTTGCCCTCGCAGGTATGGTTGTAGACCACGTCGATCAGCACCTCGATGCCCGCCGAGTGCAGGCGCTTCACCATGGTCTTGAATTCCTTCGAGCTGCCGGAAGCGGAATAGCGCGGCTCGGGCGCGAAGAAGCCGAGCGTGTTGTAGCCCCAGTAATTGCGCAAGCCCCGGTCGACGAGGGGGCGGTCGTCGATGAAGGCATGCACCGGCATCAGCTCCACGGTCGTGACGCCCAGCTTGCGCAGGTACTCGATGACGGGCGCAGAGGACAGGGCGGCGTAGGTGCCGCGCTGCGCCTGCGGGATGCCGGGGTGCTGCTGGGTGAAGCCGCGCACGTGCAGCTCGTAGATGACCATGTCGTGCCAGGGCACTTGCGGGCGCCGGTCTCCTTCCCAGGTGAACGCCGAATCCACGACGCGGCACTTCGGCAGGTAGGCGGCGCTGTCGCGGCGATCGAGCCCGAGGTCCTCGCGCTTGCCGCCCACCGGATAGCCGAACAGCGCGTCGTGCCAGCGCAGCTCGCCGACGATTTCGCGCGCGTACGGATCCACGAGGAGCTTCGACGGATTGAAGCGATGGCCGTCCTGCGGCCGGTAAGGCCCGTGCGCGCGGTAGCCGTAGGCGAGGTTGGGACGCGCCTCCGGCAGATAACAGTGCCAGACGTTGTCGGTGCGCTCGCGGATCTCGATTCTCTGGCGCTCGCGCCGCCCCGCGGCGTCGAACACGCACAGCTCGACTTTCTCGGCGTGCTCGGAAAACAGCGCGAAATTGACCCCTTCGCCGTCCCAGGTCGCGCCCCTGGGGTAGGGCGCGCCGCGCCATACCGCACCGATCGGCGGCTGCTCGCTCATTCCCCGCGGCCGCGCGGCCACCAGCGCTCGAGCAGGCCCGCGGCCCATTTCTGCCCGCCGATGCCGAAGGCGAGCGCCAGGCCCAGCACCACGCCGCCGAGCAGGATGAGAAAGCTGTGGCGTACGACGTCGCCGCCGATGCTCACCTGGTCGAGCGCCATCAGCACCACGAAGGCGATGATCGCGTACTGCGCCAGCTTGCCGAGGAGATCGCCGTCCTTGATGCCGGCGTTCCTGCAGTAGGTGGCGACCGTGTTGCCGACGAACATGGCGAAGTAGCCGCCGAACGCGAACAGCAGCAGCGCCACGATCACCTTCGGCACGAACAGCACCACCTGGCCGAGGAGGTCGGTGATGTAGGTGAGCCCCAGGCCGTTGAAGGCGATCACCAGGGCGATGAACACCACCAGCCAGTACACCAGCACGGCGAAGATGTCGGTGGTATCGCTCTGGATGCCGCCCTGCTTGAGAAAGCCGTCCATGCCGGCGCGCTCGGTGAGCACGTTGAAGTTGATGGCGCGCAGGCCCTTCGCCACCGCGAAGCGCGCCAGGCGCGCGAGCAGCCATCCGATGATGAGCACGGCGACCGCCAGCGCGAGCTTGGGCAGGAATACGCCGATCTGCGTGAGCACGGCCCGCATCGGTTCCAGAAATACGTTGATGTCCATGTCGTCCTCCAGTCCTTGCTAGCGCGCGATGGCGAGTATGCCCTGCAGCGGGATGTCGACCCAGCCCGGGCGGTTGCCGAGCTCGTAGCGCAGCTCGTAGAGCGCTTTTTCCAGCTCGAACAGCTCGAGCAGCTCGCGCATGTCGTCGAACGACGCGTACAGTCCGCTCGCGCGCACCGCCTCCTCGTAGGCGCCGAGGAAGCTGCGCCGCACGCGCGTCTCCCAGTCCTCGGCGTAAGGTGCGAGGCGTTCGTAGTCGTCGTGCCCTTCGAGCGCCTGGCGCAGCGCCGTCCAGCGCGCGTAGTTGAACGAGCGCAGCATGCCCGCGACGTCCTTCAGCGGCGAATGCTTGGCGCGGCGCTCCTCGATCGAGCGCGCGGGCTCGCCCTCGAAGTCGGTGATGACGAAATCGAGCTTTTGCAGCAGCACCTGGCCGAGGTGGTAGTCGCCGTGGAAGCGCGTCTTCAGCGTTGCACCCGAGGGCAGGCGGGTGTGCTCGATGCGGCGCAGCAGCCGCTCGCGCATCTCGAGCAGCTCGGCGGCGTCGTCGCGCGCCGGCGAGGTGAGCTGGCCGCGGCGCGCGGCGAGCTGCTCGAGCGTCTTCACCGCCTCGGCGCGGATGCCAGCCTTCCACGGCGCGAAATCGCGCTCGGTGACGGGTTCCGGATCGAAGGCGGGATCGCCGGTGCGCTCGCCGAGCGCGCAGTGCAGCTCGCCCGTGCGCGTACCCAGCGTCTGCATGAGGGGCAGGTAGATGCCGTGGGCGTCGCCGGGAGCGCCGGTGGCGCGCTGCTTCTCCAGGAACCGCTCCAGGTATTCCACGGTGTGGCTCCAGCCGTCGCCCTGGTTGGGGACGTAGGCCTGCAGCAGCGCGAGCGTCATCTGCGTGCCGTCTGCCGCCGTGTACTCCACCGCGCCCGCCACCGGCACGCAGTTGGCGAAGCGCAGCTTCTCGGTGAGATGGCGCCCGACCTCGAACTCGGGATTCACCCCCGGACGCACGCGGCGGTAGCCCTTCAGGAACAGGCGTTCGCCCAGCGTCACCACGGTATTGCTGCTTTGCGCCTTGGGCCGGCCGACCGGCAGCAGGTTGACGTCCTCGTAGGCGACCTCGGCAAAGGCGCTGGTCGGCGTAAAGCGCACCTTGCCCTGGCCGCCGGCGAGCTCGCGCCCGGCGCCGATCGCTTCCACCACCGCGCGGCAGAAGGCTTCGTCGGCAAAGGCATCGGCCATGATGCCGACGCTCGCCTGCTGGCGCACCTTGGAGACGGCGGATCCGCCGAGCGCCTTCACGCGCTCCTCGTCGCGGTCTTCCCAGGCGAGCGTGAGCGGCGCGAAGTAGCGCGCGGCTTCGGCGCCGCCTTCGATTTCGATGAACATCAGCATGTAGCTCGCACGCCCCGCTTCCCACAGCGCCCAGTCGCCGAGCCGCAGGCGCACGCCGGCTTCGCCCTTCGACGCGTACCAGCGCTGCGCCTCGAGCCAGGCGGGCAGCACCTGGGTCTCGAAATGCTCGCGCGTCTTCACCGCCATGTTGATGCGCCACGGCAC
>JBBDXL010000195.1:0-5055 GCA_040902335.1 Burkholderiales bacterium | reverse complement strand
CCTGGGTCTCGAAATGCTCGCGCGTCTTCACCGCCATGTTGATGCGCCACGGCACCACGCGGTCGCGGAAGAAGCTGGTCCAGCCGTCGAACATCACCAGCACCGGCAGGTCTTCGCGCGCCAGCACCTCGGCGTGCCACACCGGCGCCGGCGCGTCCGTGGCGAGGCGAAACCAGTAGAAGCCGCAGCCCGGCAGCGTGAGGAGGTACGGCAGCTCGCCGATCGGGGGGAACACCGTGCGCCCCATCAGCTCCACCGGCACGCGGCCCTTGAAGCGCCTGAGGTCGAGCTCCACCGGCTGCGCCGTGCGCCCGACGTTGGCGACGCACAGGATCACCTCGTCGCCCAGCTCCCGCACGTAGGCGAGCACCTTGCGGTTGCCGGCGCGCAGGAACGAGAGCTTGCCGCGGCCGAACGCCTGGCTCGTCTTTCTCACCGCGAGCAGGCGCCGCATCCAGTTGAGCAGCGAATTGGGCTCGCGCGACTGCGCCTCGACGTTCACCGCCTCGAAGCCGTAGATCGGGTCCATGATCGGCGGCAGGTACACGCGCTGCGGGTCGGCGCGCGAGAACCCGGCATTGCGGTCGGGGCTCCATTGCATGGGCGTGCGCACGCCGTTGCGGTCGCCGAGGTAGATGTTGTCGCCCATGCCGATCTCGTCGCCGTAGTAGATGATCGGCGAGCCCGGCATGCTGAGCAGCAGGCTGTTCATCAGCTTGATGCGGTCGATGTCGTTCTCGAGCAGCGGCGCGAGGCGCCGGCGGATGCCGAGGTTGACGCGCGCGCGCGTGTCCGCCGCATAGGTGCGGTACATGTAGTCGCGCTCCTTGCTGGTCACCATCTCGAGCGTCAGCTCGTCGTGGTTCCTGAGGAAGATCGCCCACTGGCAGCTGTCGGGAATCTCGGGCGTCTGCTGCATGATCTCGACCACCGGGTGGCGGTCTTCCTGCGCGATCGCCATGTACATGCGCGGCATGAGCGGGAAGTGGTAGGCCATCTGGCATTCGTCGGCCTCGCCGAAATATTCGCGCACGTCCTCGGGCCACTGGTTGGCCTCGGCCAGCAGCAGCTTCGCCGGGTAGCGCGCATCGAGTGCGGCGCGGATCTTCTTGATCACCGCGTGCGTCTCGGGCAGGTTCTCGTTCGAGGTGCCTTCGCGCTCGACGAGGTAGGGAATCGCGTCCAGGCGGAAGCCGTCGACGCCCAGCGCGCACCAGTAGAACATCACCTCCAGCACCGCCTCCAGCACCTTCGGGTTGTCGAAGTTGAGGTCGGGCTGGTGGCTGAAGAAGCGGTGCCAGAAATACTGCTTGGCCACCGGGTCCCAGGTCCAGTTGGAGGTCTCGGTGTCGGTGAAGATGATGCGCGTGCCCTTGTATTTGGTCTCCGCGTCGCTCCAGACGTAGAAGTCGCGCTCGGGCGAGCCCTTGGGCGCGCGCCGCGCCGCCTGGAACCAGGGGTGCGCGTCCGAGGTATGGTTCACGATCAGCTCGGTGATGACGCGCAGATTGCGCTTGTGCGCCTCCTCGACGAAGCGGCGGAAATCTTCGGCGGTGCCGTAGTGCGGATGCACCTCGCGGTAGTCGGCGACGTCGTAGCCGTCGTCCTTCTGCGGCGAAGGGTAGAACGGCAGCAGCCAGATCGCGTTGACGCCGAGGTCGCGCACGTAGTCGAGCTTTTCCGTGAGGCCGCGGAAGTCGCCGAGGCCGTCGCCGTTCGAGTCGAAGAAGGCCTTGACGTGCAGCTGGTAGATGACCGCGTCCTTGTACCAGAGCGGATCGTCGGCGGGCGCGGCCTCCTGGGCGGCGGGCAGCTGCGCGGTGGCGATGGGAGCGTTCACGGGGCTAGAGGAAGTAGTCGAAGTCCTGCTCGCGGTGCAGGCGCCGGCGCACGCGGAACACGTGCGCGGGCTGGCGCTGCGGGTCGAGCTGCACGAAATTGCGCGGCCCGTTCCACAGGTAGCGCGCCCCCGAGAGCAGGTCGTGCATCTGGTAGGGGCGGTCGGGCTCGATGCCCAGCAGCCCGAGGTCGAGCTCCACCCAGCCGCCGTGCGCGTGATGCGGGCTCAGGTTCACGACGCAGACGATCTGGTTGGCGCCGTCCGGCGTCTGCTTGGCGTAGGCGATGAGCTGCTCGTTGTCGGTGGGGAGGAAACGCAGGCTGGCGTCGGCGTGCAGCGCCGGATTCTCGCGCCGGATGCGGTTGAACGCCGCGATGTAGGCGCGCAGGCTGTCGGCGCGCTCGAGGTCCCAGTGGCGCAGCTGGTACTTCTCCGAGTCGAGGTACTCCTCGGCTCCGGGCTCGCGCGCCCGGTGCTCCATCAGCTCGTAGGCCGGGCCGTAGACGCCGTAGCTCGCCGCGAGCGTCGCCGCCAGCGCGAGGCGCTGCATGAAGGCCGCGCGCCCGCCCACCTGCAGCGCCTCGGTGAGGATGTCGGGCGTGTTCGGCCAGACGCTGGGGCGCAAATATTCGCGGCCCGGGCCCTGCGCGAGCTCCGTGAAATAGTCGGTGAGCTCCTGCTTGGTATTGCGCCAGGCGAAGTAGGTGTAGGACTGCGTGTAGCCGAGCTTGGCGAGGCGGTGCATGACCTTCGGGCGCGTGAAGGCCTCGGCGAGGAAGATCACGTCCGGATGCGCGCGCCGCACCTCGGCGATCGCCCATTCCCAGAACGGGAAGGCCTTGGTGTGCGGGTTGTCGACGCGGAAGATCTTCACGCCCTCGGCGATCCAGAAATCGAGCACGCTCCTCAGCTCCTGCCACAGCGCGCGCCAGTCCTCGCACTCGAAGTCGAAGGGGTAGATGTCCTCGTACTTCTTCGGCGGATTCTCGGCGTACTGGACGGAGCCGTCGGGGCGCTTGCGGAACCACTCGGGGTGCGCCTTCACATACGGGTGATCCGGCGCGCACTGGTAGGCGATGTCGAGCGCGATCTCGAGGCCGTGCCGCGCGGCCGCTTTCACCAGGTGGCGGAAATCCTCGTGCGTGCCGAGCTGCGGGTGGATCGCCTTGTGCCCGCCTTCCTTCGCGCCGATGGCCCAGGGGCTGCCGACATCGTCGGGCGCGGCGGCGACCGCGTTGTTCCTGCCCTTGCGCCGCTCGCGGCCCACGGGATGGATCGGTGGCAGGTACAGCACATCGAAGCCCAGTTCGGCGACATAGGGCAGGCGTTTTTCCACATCCTTGAACGTGCCGTGGCGGCCGGGTTCGGCCGCCGCCGAGCGCGGGAACAGCTCGTACCAGGTGGAAAAGCGCGCTCGCTCGCGCTCCACCACCAGCGGCATCTCGACGCCCCAGCGCGCCTCATGCGAGCGGTCCGGATGGCGCGCGGCGATCGCCGCCATCGCCTCGTCGAGCGCCGCGGCGCGGATCTCGTCCAGCTTCTTCGCCGCGCGCAGCCGCGCCGCCCAGTCCTTGAGCGGCCGCGCGTCGGCGCCGGTCGCCCGCGCCGCCGCCTGCTCCACGACCTCGGCGCCGGCGAGCGCCGCGACGCGCACGTCGTCCGCGTCCTCGCGGCGCTCGAAGTCGTGCCGCCAGGTGGCGAAACGGTCCACCCAGGCGGCGACCGTGTAGCGGTAGCGCCCGATCCCGGCGGGCGTGAACTGCGCGCGCCAGACGTCGTTGCCGAGTGGCTGCATCTCGATTTCCTGCCACTCGGGCGCGTCCTCGCCGCGCCAGGCGAGCATGGCGCGCAGCACGTCGTGGCCGTCGGCGAAGCAGTGCGCCTCGACTTCGAGCGGCTCGCCCGCGACGCGCTTCACCGCGAAGCGCCCGCCGTCCACGGCGGGCCGCACGGCATCGACGACGGCGCGCACGCGCCCGTCGTTCTGCGTCATGTCTCGCTCCGCAGGTATAGCGTCGACAGCGGCGGCAGCGTGAGCGTGAGCGAGTGCGCCCGGCCGTGCGCGGCGAGCGGCGCCGCCTGCACCGCGCCCAGGTTGCCCCAGCCCGCGCCGCCATACTCTTTCGCGTCGCTGTTCAGGATCTCGCGCCAGGCGCCCGCGCGCGGCACGCCGAGCACGGTGTTCTCGCGCGGCAGGGGCGTCAGGTTGCACACCACAGCCACGATCGCGCCGCCCCCGCGCGGCTTGCGCAGGAACGAGATCACGCTGTTCTGGGCGTCATTGGCGTCGATCCACTCAAAGCCTTCGTGCGAGAAGTCTACCTGCCAGAGGGCCGGCTCGGCACGGTAGGCGCGATTCAGGTCCGTGATCCAGCGCTTCAGGCCCGCGTGCTCGGGCCGCTCGCACACCCACCATTCGAGCTCGCCGTCATGCGTCCATTCGCGCCGCTGGCCGAATTCGCCGCCCATGAACAGGAGTTTTTTCCCGGGGTGCGCCCACATGTAGCCGTAGAGCGCGCGCAGGTTGGCGAACTGCTGCCAGGCATCGCCCGGCATCTTGCCCACCAGCGATCCCTTGCCGTGCACCACCTCGTCGTGCGAGAGCGGCAGGGTGAAATTCTCGTTGAAGGCGTAGATGAGCGAGAACGTGAGCCGGCCATGGTGGTACTTGCGGTGGATCGGGTCTTCCTTGAAGTAGGCGAGCGTGTCGTGCATCCAGCCCATGTTCCATTTCAGGCCGAAGCCCAGGCCCCCGAGGTAGGTGGGCCGCGACACCATCGGCCAGGCGGTGGACTCCTCGGCCGCCGTGAAGCAGTCGGGATGATCGCGGTACACGGCTTCGTTCAGCGTGCGCAGGAACGAGATCGCCTCGAGGTTCTCGCGGCCGCCGTAGCGGTTGGGGATCCACTCGCCGTCCTTCCTCGCGTAATCGAGGTACAGCATCGAGGCCACCGCGTCTACGCGCAGGCCGTCGATGTGGTACCTGTCCAGCCAGTACAGCGCCGACGATAGCAGGAACGAGCGCACTTCGTTCCTGCCGTAATTGAAGATGCTCGAGTTCCATTCCGGGTGGAAGCCCTGGCGGGGATCGGCGTGCTCGTACAGGTGCGTGCCATCGAAAAAGGCGAGCCCGTGTGCGTCGGCAGGAAAGTGCGAGGGCACCCAGTCGAGGATCACGCCGATGCCGGCCTGGTGCAGGTGGTCCACCAGGTACA